>JAJQIQ010000168.1:0-4425 GCA_021199135.1 Clostridiales bacterium
GAGTGGAGGCAGTTCTGCGAGGAGCTCCTCGAGTTCCCGAAGTTTAAGGAGCTCGTGCTCGCGGGCGAGTAAAATTTTTTAGGGAAATTTAACATTTGCTATTGTAAATGAGCGAAAAATGTGCTATTGTAAACACAGTAACATAGTAACCGGAGTTGAGAGAGGAAGAAATTCCTCTCTCATCGTTTGTAATGATACAGGGGGCGCATATGTCAAAAGCTGACACCTATGTCGAGAGGACCGAAAAGCTCATAACGCCGATATTGGGGCGCATGAATTTCGAGCTCGTGGACGTCGAGTACGTGAAAGAGGGCGGCACCTGGTACCTCCGGGCGTACATCGACAAGGAGGGCGGCATCACCGTAAACGACTGCGAGGCGGTCGCCAGGGAGATGAACGACCTTCTCGACGCGGAGGACTTCATCCCGGACTCATATGTCTTTGAGGTGAGCTCGCCGGGACTGGACCGGCCGCTCAAGAAGGAGAAGGATTTCGTGCGGAACCTCCACAAGGAGGTCGAGATTAAAACCTACCGCGCGATAGACGGCAGCAAAGATTTCTGCGGGACGCTCGAGGCGTACGACGACGAGAGCGTGACGATTGCGGACGAGGACGGGCAGGAGAAGAAATTCCTGCGGACGGAGATCGCGCTGATAAGGCAAGCTGTAATATTATAAGAAAAAAATTTTATTTCAATATTTTTACTCTATACTACTATACGGAGGAAAATGACAAATGAGCAAAGCAAAGAAAGAGACCAACGAGGGCAACGACGTAAACGAACTTCAGCTGGCGCTGACGATGCTCGAGCAGGAGAAGAACATAAGCCGAGAGACCCTCCTCGAGGCCATCGAGAACTCGCTGCTTACGGCCTGCAAGAACCACTACGGCAAGGCCGACAACGTCCGCGTGACGATCGACCCGGAGACCTGCGAGTACCACTGCTACCAGGACAAGACCGTGGTCGAGGAGGTCGAGGATCCGGTCGATCAGATTTCCCTTGTAAACGCGCAGATGATCGACACGAAGTATGAGCTCGGCGACACTGTGCCCATCGAGGTCAAGTCCAAGGAGTTCGGGCGAATCGCGACGCAGAGCGCGAAGAACGTGATCCTGCAGAAGATCCGCGAGGAGGAGCGCAAGGTCATCTACGACGAGTACAACAGCAAGGAGCGCGACATCGTGACCGGCGTCGTCCAGAGGTATATCGGAAAGAACATCAGCATAAACTTAGGCAAGGCGGACGCGCTTCTGACCGAGAACGAGCAGATAAAGGGCGAGAATTTCTCCCCGACCGAGCGCATCAAGGTCTACATCCTCGAGGTCAAGGCCACGTCAAAGGGCCCGAAGATTCTGGTGTCAAGGACGCACCCGGAGCTCGTAAAGAGGCTCTTTGAGTCCGAGGTCACGGAGGTCCGCGACGGCATCGTCGAGATCAAGGGCATCTCGCGCGAGGCCGGGAGCAGGACGAAGATCGCGGTCTGGTCGAACGACCCGGACGTCGACCCGGTCGGTGCCTGCGTCGGGCTGAACGGCTCGAGGGTGAACGCCATCGTCGACGAGCTCGGCGGCGAGAAGATCGACATCATCGTCTGGGACGAAAACCCGGCGATCCTCATACAGAACGCCCTAAGCCCCGCGAAGGTCATCTCGGTCATCGCTGACGCGGACGAGAGGGCGGCCAAGGTCGTCGTGCCGGACTACCAGCTCTCGCTCGCGATCGGCAAGGAGGGCCAGAACGCAAGGCTCGCGGCAAGGCTCACAGGCTTCAAGATCGACATAAAGAGCGAGACGCAGGCCAGGGAGTCGGGCGACTTCCTCGACTATGAAAACGATTACGAAGATGAGGACGACTACTACGACGATTACGAGTCGGAAGGCGACTATTCCGACGAGGACGAGGCTTATCAGGACGAGGGATCCGGCGACGGCCAAGGCTCGGAGGACGAGGAATAAGACATGGCGGAGAAATATGTGCCGCTGAGGCGGTGCGTCGGATGCGGGGAGCTAAAACCCAAGGGCGAGCTCATCCGCATCATAAAGACCGACGAGGGGGTGCTCATAGATGAGACCGGCAAGAAAAATGGCAGGGGAGCCTACCTCTGCAAGAATGTGGAGTGCCTTGAGAGAGCGCGCAAATCCAGGGGGTTCGAGCGTTCCCTGAAAGTGGCGGTGCCAAAGGATGTATACGAGCGCCTTTGCGAGGAGATGAGCCTTTTTGCAGAATGATAAAATATTGTCGATGCTCGGCTTTGCGGCCAGGTCGGGGAATCTCGCCAGCGGTGAATTTTCCACAGAGAAGGCCATAAAATCGGGCAAGGCATACATCGTGGTCGTATCCGGGGATGCCTCGGAGAACACGAAAAATAAATTTATGAACATGACTGCTTTTTACGGCGTGCCATTCTATTTGTATTCAGACATGGATAGTTTGGGACACTGCATCGGCAAGGAATTTCGGGTTTCGCTCGCGGTTTTGGACGAAAACCTGGCAGGTGCGGTGCAAAAGCTGCTGGAGGGCACGAAATCGGAACAGGGAGGTTGTGAATAGATGGCGAAGATGAGGGTACACGAGTTTGCGAAGGAACTGAACATCAAATCGCAGGAGATCATCGATATCTTAAGCGGCACGGACTATGCGGTAAAGAGCGCGTCGAGCAACATCGACGATGCCGGGCAGGAACTGGTGCGAAAGAAAAAGGGCGGCTCAAAGGAGGAGGCGCCGAGAGCTGACGTTCCAAAGCCTGAGCCCCAAAAGAGCGAGGCCAAGCCGGAAGCGCAAAAGAGCGAGAAGCCCAAGGCCGACGCGCCGAAAAATGACGCAAAAAAGCAGGGCGGCCCCAGGAATGACGGGCAGAGGCAAAAGGAGGGCGCACCGAGGAAGGACGGCGATCGCCCGAAGAAGAAGTCAAGCATCAGCGCGGTCTTTAACGCACAGTACAGCAGGCAGTCCCGCAAGGGCGGGCAGGGCGGCGGCAGGGGCGGATTCCGCCATGATGGAAACAGGCCGGAGCCTCAGCACAGCATCATAAAGCCGCGGCCGGTCGGCGAGAGGGCGTTGCGTCCGATAAGCGAGAGGACAGCGGGCAATGACGACGAGTTCGCCCCGACTAACCAGCCCGCGCAGGAGAGCCCGAAGGCGGCAGAGAGTCGTCCACAGGGAGAGCGCAGGCCACAGGGAGACAGGCAGCGTCCGCAAGGCGAGAGACAGGGTGAGCGTCCCCGCCAGCAGGGAGACCGCCAGGGAGGCGAGCACAGGAACCGTCCGGCCGGAGCGGGAGAGCGTAGGCCTCAGGGAGAGCGGCAGCGCCCACAGGGTGACAGAAGCGGCCAGTCTCGCGGGCAGGGCGGCGGAAGGTTTGGAGGCAGACCCGCTGCGGCAGCACCTTCAGGCGGCGACAACCGGGGCAAGGACAGCCGCAGCGCAGGCCGGGGACCGGCTAAGCGGGGGCAGGATCGCGATAAGCTCGGCAAGAGGCAGGAGAACTACATAAACCTCGAGAAGCACGGCGGCAGGAAGCACAGCCAGCCGCAACCGAGGCCGAAGGAGGACCCGGACACCATCCACACGATCACGATCCCGGAGAAGCTCACGATCAGGGAGCTCGCGGAAGCGATGAAGCAGCAGCCGTCAGCGGTCGTAAAGAAATTGTTCCTAAAAGGCCAGATGGTCACGGTAAACCAGGAGGTCGACTTCGACGCCGCCGAGGAGATCGCGCTCGAGTTCAACTACATCTGCGAGCAGGAGGAGAAGGTCGACGTCATCGCTGAGCTCCTCAAGGAGGACGAGGAGGATACCGCTGAGATGGTAGCGCG
Organism: Clostridiales bacterium; assembly: GCA_021199135.1. GTDB lineage: Bacteria > Bacillota > Clostridia > Lachnospirales > Lachnospiraceae > Roseburia. The sequence goes on from JAJQIQ010000168.1 coordinate 3,817, forward strand.
TCCGCCTGTAGTCTGCGTCATGGGCCATGTCGACCACGGCAAGACGTCGCTCCTCGATGCGATCCGCTCCACGAAGGTCACCGACAAGGAGGCCGGCGGAATCACGCAGCACATCGGCGCGTCGGTCGTATCGATAAATGGCAGGGACATCACGTTCCTCGACACGCCGGGTCACGAGGCCTTCACGGCGATGCGTATGCGCGGCGCGAACTCCACGGACATCGCGGTCCTCGTAGTCGCGGCGGACGACGGCGTGATGCCGCAGACGATAGAGGCGATAAACCACGCGAAGGCGGCGGGCGTCGAGATCATCGTCGCGATAAACAAGATTGACAAGCCGAGCGCGAACATCGAAAAGGTGAAGCAGGAGCTCTCCGAGTACGAGCTCATCCCCGAGGACTGGGGCGGCAGCACGATATTCTGCCCCGTCTCCGCGCACACCAAGGAGGGCATCGACAACCTCCTCGAGATGATACTGCTCACGGCGGACGTGCTCGAGCTCAAGGCAAACCCAAACCGCAACGCGAGGGGGCTCGTCATAGAGGCGCAGCTTGACAAGGGGCGCGGCGCGGTCGCGACCGTGCTCGTGCAGAAAGGCACGCTCCACGT
>JAJQIQ010000168.1:4525-8470 GCA_021199135.1 Clostridiales bacterium
GTCGCGCATGTCGCTCGACGACCTGTTCTCACAGATCCAGTCCGGCAACATGAAGGAGCTTGACATCATCGTAAAGGCGGACGTGCAGGGCTCGGTCGAGGCTGTGCGCCAGTCGCTCGAGAAGCTTTCAAACGAGGAGGTCGCGGTCAAGGTCATCCACGGCGGCGTCGGCGCGATAAACGAGTCCGACGTGATTTTGGCCTCCGCGTCAAACGCGATCATCATAGGATTCAACGTCCGTCCGGACCCGATGGCGAAGGTGACCGCGGACAACGAGGGCGTGGACGTGCGCCTCTACAAGGTCATCTACAACGCGATCGAGGACGTCGAGGCGGCAATGAAGGGGATGCTCGACCCGATCTTCGAGGAGATGGTCATCGGCCATGCGGAGATACGCCAGATATTCAAGGCCTCCGGCGTCGGCAACATCGCGGGTTCGTATATGCTCGACGGCGTTATCGAGAGGGGCTGCAGGGTGCGCATATTCCGCGGAGATGACCAGATTTTCGAGGGAGATCTCGCATCACTCAAGCGGTTCAAGGATGACGTGAAGGAGGTCAAGGCCGGCTTCGAGTGCGGGCTTGTCTTCGATGGCTTCAATGACATCGCGGAGCTCGACCGCGTCGAGGCTTACAAGATGGTGGAAGTGCCTAGATAGTGATTAGAAAATATGAGAAAGAATAGCATCAAAAATATAAGAATAAACGAGGAGGTCATGCGCGAGCTGTCAAACATCATCCGCGCCGGCCTCAAGGATCCCAGGATTCATCCGATGACGAGCGTCGTCGCGGTGGAGGTGGCGCCGGATCTCAAGACCGCCAAGGCGTACATAAGCGTGCTGGGCGACGAGAAGGCGCAGAGGGACACGCTCGAGGGGCTGAACTCGGCGGAGGGGTACATAAGGCGCGAGCTCGCGCACACGGTAAACCTGCGCAACACGCCCGAGATCCGCTTCATACTGGAGCAGTCGATAGAGTACGGCGTGAACATGTCAAAGAAAATTGACGAGGTCACGAAGGACCTTAAGGATTAAAAGGCTGAGTAAAAATATGAATGGCACGGATAGGATTGGCGAGCTGATCGCAGATGCGAAGACGGTCGGGATCGCGGGGCACATACGCCCGGACGGCGACTGCACCGGCTCGACCCTCGCCCTCTACAACTACATAAAAGATGGCTGGCCGGATGTCGACGCGCGCCTCTACCTCGAGCCTATCCCGAACATATTCAAGTTCATGGAACGCTCGGACGAGATCAGGACGGCGGGGGAGGAGATGACGTTCGACGTGTTCTTCTCACTCGACTGCGGCGACATTGGCAGGCTAGGAGATGCGTCGAAATATTTCAAGGCCGCGAATCGCACGGTCTGCGTCGATCACCACATAAGCAATGAGCCTTTTGGTGACGAAAATTTTGTCTTTCCCGAAAAGAGCTCGACGAGCGAGATAATCTTCACGTTGATGGATGTGAATCGGATCACGAAGGAGATCGCCGAGTGCCTCTACACCGGGATTGTGCACGACACTGGGGTCTTCCAGTACTCCTGCACGTCATCGACCACGATGAACATCGCCGGGGTCCTCATGGACAAGGGCATCGACTACCCCACGATCGTGGACGAGACCTTCTACACGAAGACCTTCGCGCAGAACCGGATCCTCGGCCAAGCACTCGTGGACAGCAGGCTCTACCTCGACGGGAAATGCATCGTCAGTACCGTCTCCTACAAGCTGATGAAGGATTTCGGCGTGCTCCCCAAGCACCTCGAGGGGATCGTCAACCAGCTGCGCGTGACGAAGGACGTCCTTGTCGCGGTATTCATCTACGAGGCAAAGCCGCAGGAGTACAAGGTCAGCCTGCGCGCAAACGGCGATTTCGATGTCGCCTCTGTCGCGGTGCGCTTCGGCGGCGGCGGCCATGTCAAGGCCTCGGGCTGCTCGATGAACGGCTGCCTCGAGGAGTGCGTTGACAAGATCTTGGCCGAGATTGAAAAAGGAATGTGACGTGATAAACGGGATCGTGAACGTATACAAGGACAGCGGCTTTACTAGCTTTGACGTCGTCGCGAAGCTGCGCGGGGTTTTCCGCCAGAAGAAGATCGGCCACACTGGCACCCTCGACCCCGACGCGACCGGGGTGCTGCCGGTAGCCTTGGGCAGCGCGACCCGGGCCTGCGATTTGCTCCTAGACCGCGACAAGGAGTACGAGGCGGTGCTCCTGCTCGGGACGGTGACGGATACGCAGGATGTCACAGGCACCGTGCTCGGGCACGGCGAGGTGAATGTGACGGATGCGCAGGTGCGGGAAACCATGCTTTCATTTGTTGGCGAATATATGCAGGTTCCTCCGATGTACTCCGCGCTCAAGGTGAACGGGAAAAAGCTCTGTGAACTTGCGCGGGAGGGCGTGACCGTCGAGAGGGAGGCCCGCCCCGTCACTGTTTACGACATAAAGATAATTGAGATGGACCTCCCGCGGGTGCGCTTTTCGGTCTCGTGCTCGAAAGGGACATACATCCGCACCCTCTGCGACGACATTGGAAAAAGCCTCGGCTGCGGAGGGTGCATGGAGTCGCTCGTGCGGACGCGGGCGGCGGGATTTGCGCTCGATGACGCGCTCCACATCGCGGAGATTGAGGAGAGGGTGGCGGCGGGGGATTTTTCCTTCGTGCACTCCGTGGACTCGCTGTTTGTAAAATATCCGTCCGTTCGCGCGAAGCCGGAGGCGGAGAAGCTCGTCGCTAACGGGAATCCCATTCCCGAGAATTTGGCGGAAGAAGGCGAGGCAGACCTAGGGCAGGGCGAGGAAACCGTCAGGCTTTATGACAGTGGGAATCATTTTATCGGGCTGTATGCATTTGAAAAAGGCAATAAAATTTACCGTCCGTTGAAGTTGTTTTTCGACAGATGATTTTTGAATCGCCTGCGATTTCACGGGCATAAAACAAGGTTTTATCAAAAGAGGCAGGATTGTAAACAAAATTTACGCATGAGTTTACAATTGCTTTTGGGCAAAAAAATGGAGTATATCAGAGGCACCCTCGATTTTTCAAACATAATAAAATCAGGCAATCCCGGGACGGCGATCACGTTCGGGAAATTCGACGGGCTCCACCGCGGGCATGAGCTGCTTATGGGGGAGCTTTTTAAGGTGGCTGCGGAGAGGCAACTTTTGACGATCGCGTTCACTTTCGACATCCCCCCGGTGAGCAAGACAGGCGAAAAAATTTCGATGCCACAGGTCATCACGACTAATGCGGAGAAGCGCTGCATCTTCGAGAAAACCGGGATCGACTACCTCGTGGAGTGCCCGTTTACATCCGAGGTCATGGGGATGTCCCCCGAGAAATTCATCGACTGGGTCGTGACCGCTTTTTCCGTAAAGTCGATCGTCGTCGGGACGGATTTCTGCTTCGGCCACAACCGCAGCGGAGACTACCGCACGCTCGATAAATTCAGCGAAAAATACGGATACGGCCTCACCGTCGTCGACAAAGTCCAGGAGGACGGCCGCGACATCAGCAGCACTTTCGTCCGCGACGAGATAAAGCGGGGCAATATCCAAAAGGCGAACGGGTTGCTCGGCTATGAATTTTTCATTATGGGCAGGGTGGTGCATGGCCGCAGGCTCGGGCATAAGATCGGGATCCCCACCGTGAACATGGATGTGCCCGCCGAGAAACTCCTCCCGCCGAACGGCGTCTACGCCACGCGCGTCCATATCGGGGAAAATACATATATGGGCGTGACGAACGTCGGCACAAAGCCCACGGTAAGCGAGAACGGGCCGATGTGCGTCGAGACGCATGTCATCGAGCTCGACATAACGGACGAGCTTTACGGGCAGGAGATCACGGTGGAATTCCTGCGTTTCATCAGGCAGGAGAAGAAGTTCGACTCCGTGGAGGAGTTGCGCGAGCAGATGGAGAGGGACATAAGGGACGCA
>JAJQIQ010000089.1 GCA_021199135.1 Clostridiales bacterium
CCATGCCTATATCTTCTTTATCGGCAGGTCCGCCAGATTTCTTAATCTGATTTTAACACAGGCGGCATGAGTTTTCAAGGCACGAATTTCTGCTTTACGCGCATTTTTTGCGTCTAGCGGAATCTTCATAAACTCTTAATGTGTTTGATAGTTGGAATTTAATAAATAAATCGCTACAATAGATCATGTAAAGCGTAGCGGAGCAATCCGTAGTATCATACAGGAGGGAAAATGAACAGTGTACAACATCTTGATCTGCGACGACGAGCCGGACATCGTGTCCGCGCTTAAAATCTACCTGCAGGGCGGTGGCTACGGCGTGTTTGAGCCGCATAATCGACAACCTCATGGCAAACATCTGCAAGTACAGCCTTTCGGGATCGCGCGTCTACATCACGCTCGAGACCTTCGGCGGCATGGTGATAATGACGTTCAAGAACATATCGCGCTTCCCGCTCGGCGCAAGCGGGGATGAGCTCATGGAACGGTTCGTGCGCGGCGACAGCTCGCGCAATACCGAGGGCAGCGGGCTGGGGCTCTCCATCGCGCAGAGCCTGACCGTCCTCATGGACGGCAACCTCGCTGTGATGACGGACGGCGACCTGTTCAAGGCGGTGGTGTCGTTCCCGGTGCTCGGCGACAGCGCGTAAAATATTGAAAACCCTCTTGCCTTTTGCGAAAGCATTGTTATAATGATGATACTAGGGGACAAAAACATTGCGCGGAGAAATCCGAGGGTATTATTGGGGTTAAAAAGAAAGGCGAGGGGAATTCTTGTGAAGATCATCATCGCGGGGGACGGCAAGGTGGGACTGTCCCTGACGCAGAAGCTCGCGGAGGAAGGGCACGACCTCACGCTCATAGACTCAAACCAGCGGGTGCTCGACTCGACGATAGAGCGATACGACGTGATCGGCGTGCAGGGGAACTGCGCCTCGATGCAGGTGCTCGAGAACGCCGGCGTGGACGAGGCGGAGCTCCTCGTCGCGGCGACGAGCGAGGACGAGGTGAACCTCCTCTGCTGCATGACGGCGCACGCGCTGAACAAAAAACTGCACACGATAGCGAGAATCCGCGACCCGGAGTACGCGAAGCAGATCTTTTCGATGCGCGAGCTTTACGCGCTCTCGCTGATTGTAAACCCGGAGAAACAGGCCGCACGGGAGATAGGGCGGCTCATAAAGTACCCGGGTTTTCTGCAGCGCGACATATTCGCGAAAAGCCGCGCGGAGATCGTGGAGCTGCGCGTCGAGGAGGGAAGCCGCCTTAAGGATATTCCGCTGTATCGGCTCAATTCCGTCGTAAACTGCCAGGTCCTGGTGTGTGCGGTCAGCCGCGATGGCAATGTCGAGATCCCAAACGGCGACTTCATAATAAAAGAGGAAGATCGGCTCTTCGTCACCGCGCCGTCGGAGACGCTGACGGTGCTCCTGAAAAACCTCGGGATAATAACGAAGAAGGCGAAGCGCGTCATGATCTGCGGGGGCGGCAGGATCTGCTATTACCTAGCGGAGGACCTTACAAAGCAGGGCATAAATGTCCAGATCATCGAGTCGGACAGGAAACGCTGCGAGTCGCTGGCCGAGCAGCTCCCGGACGTCTGCGTGATAAACGGCGACGCGAGCAACCAGTACCTGCTCGAGAGCGAGGGAATAAGCGACTGCGACACGCTCATCACCGCGACGGGGCTCGACGAGATGAACCTCATCGTCTCCCTCTACGGGAAAAAATGCGGGGTGGGCCAGGTCATCACGAAGGTCAGCCACACGGACAGCAACAGCATATATGACAGCCTGGGCCTGGGCAGCATCATCTGCCCGAAGGACCTCTCCTGCAACACGATAGTCCGCTATGTGCGCTCGATGCAGAACACGCGAGGCGCGGCGATCACGGTGCACAGCATCGCGGAGGGGCAGGCGGAGGCGCTGGAGTTTGTCGTGGACCCAAACACGGAGCACATCGGCGAGCCGCTCAAGACCATGCCGATAAAGAAGAATGTCCTCATCGCGTGCATAACGCGTCGCGCGAAGATCATCATCCCAAACGGCGATTCACAATACCTGAAGGGCGATTCCGTGATCGTCGTCGTAAAGGGCGGAGTGAAGACATTGCAGCTGAACGACATTTTCGAGTGAGGGCGCTATGAATTACAAGGTGATGGGAAAATTCATATCCCAGATTCTGATGATAGAGTCGATTTTCATGATCCCGCCGCTTCTCATCAGCATCGCCGAGGGGACGCACAGGGTGACATTCGGATTTGGGGTGGGCATCTGCGTGACATTCGCTTTTGGCGCCCTGCTTTTTATGCTGTGCAGAAAGTCCAAAATGAATATTTTCGCCCGCGAGGGGATGGTCTGCGTCGCCCTGAGTTGGATCGCGATAAGCGTCTTCGGCTGCATCCCGTTCGTGGCGTCCGGGGAAATCCCAAATGTCCTCGACGCGATTTTCGAGACGGCGTCGGGCTTTACGACGACGGGCGCGACGATCGTGACGGACATCGAGGCGCTCGCCGACGCGACGAACTACTGGCGGTGCTTCAGCCAGTGGATTGGCGGGATGGGAGTGCTCGTCTTCGTGCTCGCCCTCGCCTTCG
>JAJQIQ010000240.1 GCA_021199135.1 Clostridiales bacterium
CCCGCGCCGTCTCCGAAACCTGATTTCCCATCTTTTTTCCCTCCTGATTTTTAAAAAATTAAATGACTTTACGGTCATTGTAGCCTGTTTTTTTGCATATGTAAACTTATATTTTAGCCAAATCTAGTACGATTTTTTATCTATATTTACCTATACCATTTTCTCTGAATTTCAAACATATGTTTGTATATCCCATTCATGCGCATTAGCTCCTCATGGGTGCCCTCCTCCGCGACACGCCCCCGGTCCATCACCAGGATGCGATCCGCCATCCTCGCAAAGCCGAGACGGTGCGAGGTGAAGATGACTGTCCGGCTGCCCGCCAGGTCAAAAATCAGCTGGTAAATGTCGATTTCCGCGAGGGGATCTAAGTATGCGGCGGGCTCGTCCAAAATCCATAAGTCGGCATCCTCGTTTGCGAGTAGCCTGCCCACCGCCAGCCTCTGCCACTGCCCCTTGGAGAGCTCCATGCCGTCATCCAGCTGCCCCAAGCAGGTCTCTGGGCCGTTCTTTAGGCTCTTCACGTAGTCAGACAGACCCACCTGCCGCAGTATCTCCCAGAGCCGCTCCTCGGGCAAGCTCTTCCCTCCGCAGCCCAGCTCGATATTTTCTCGGATGGTGAGGGGATATTCCAAAAAATCCTGGAGCAGTGCCGAGCAGTCCTGTATGCCCGTCTGGCAGATTCCTTCGTATGAAGAAAGGAGTCCAATCACCACGGACATGAGTGTCGTCTTGCCGCTGCCGTTCTCGCCCACGATGGCGATTTTTTCACCTTTGCGCATGGATAGGTCCACCCCTTGCAGTGCCATCGTCTCGGCCTGCGGGTACTGGTACCGCAAGTTCTCGGCACATATGGCGAGGCCGTCCGCCGCCTGGCCCATATTTTCCTGCGGCCCATCCTGGTCCGGCCAGTCCGTCACGATCTCGAAATAGTCGGACACGATGCGGATGAATTCATTCTGGTTCATCAGAAACAGCGTGAAGCTTTTCAGCTGGTCGAACATATTGCCAAGGAGCGCGACCGCCATCGCGAAATATCCCAAGGTGCACACCCCGCCCACGGCCTTGTTTCCCAGCAAAAAAGCTGCCGCGAAAAATACGACGGCGAAGAGCACGTTTCCCAAAAGCTCCGCCCCCTCCGTGTACGTGTTTAGCTGCACGCACTTGGCGCACTCCGCGTCGTTGGAATCGGTAAAGCGGTTCACAAAGTACTTGTAGGAGCCCTGCGTCTGGATGTTCTGCTGGTGCACCCTGGATGACAATGTCCACTTGAAATAATTCGTGCGGCGGCTCCGGGGCTGTACGTTTTTCTCCCAGAACCTGAGCGTCACCCCGGAGAGCCTGCCAGTAAAAATCGTGCAGATGACGACGGAAGCGATCAGGGCGAGCGTTAGCATAAAGCCGATGCCCGTCAGCATCACGAAATACACCACCAGGAAAATAGCGGTGCGGATGATGTTCATCGCCCCATACACAGCGTCGGTGTATTTGTCCGCGGCCTGCCTAGCGATGTCAATCTTTGCATAAGTCTCCTGCCGCTCGAAATATTCATAAGGGATGCGCGAGAGCTTTTCGGTGAGCCGTTCCTTCACACTGGCCTTTACCATGTCGTTGTAACGCACTGTGATCCTGAAATAAACGCTGTTTAACACCGCAAGAAGCAGCAACGCGGCTAGGAAGATGAGGCTGCCCACGATGAGCGGATATGCCTTCTCCTGCCCCGCGATCAATGCCACGACATGGTCGGTGGCGTATTCCAAAAACTTTAATTCCACCACGGTAACGGCCACGCCCACATTGTATAAAATCATGACAAAAATCGTCCTAGCCGGAAACTGGGCAAAGAGGTCTTTTAACACCAGCCACTCTGTATTTAAAAATTCTCTTATAGTAATTTTTTTACTCATACAGCGCCCTCTGGCGGTTAAAAAATTCCGCGTAATATCCGTTTTGCTCAAGCAGCTGCTCGTGCGTGCCTTCCTCCGCGATATGCCCGTCCTTCATCATGATGATGCGATCCGCCATCCTCGCGAAAGCTATTCGATGGGAGATGAGCACCGCTGTCCTGCCTCCCAGCCAGCTCCTAATGTCAGAGAGCATGGACTCCTCCGTTATGGCGTCCATGGACGCGCTGGGCTCGTCGAGAAGCAGGATTTCAGGCTCGCCCATGCAGGCTGCGGCGAGAATCACGCGCTGCCACTGCCCGCCAGATAAGTTCACTCCGTCCTCATCGTATTCCTTTCCAAGGACGGTGTCCTGCTGCCTGGGCAAACTCTCGACAAGTTCTTCGATTCTGGCCTTGCGGTAAGCCTCATCCAACTTCTCCTGCAGCCCCATCCACTCGATGCGGCCCGTCCCCACATGGTCCTTTAGCGATATCGCAAACATCGAATATTCCTGCGGCATCGTGCCAAAATAGGAAAGCACCGGCTCTTTCACCGGTTGCCCGTTTAGCCTGATTTCACCGGACAGAGGCGGGAGGCTTCCGTTCATGAGCTTGGAGAGCGTCGTCTTGCCGCTGCCGTTCTCGCCCAGGATGCTTACGATCTCCCCTCTGCGCAGCGAAAGCGACACGGAGCCCACGGCATTTTTCTCCCCCTCTGGATACTTGTAAGACACGTCCGAGAGCGTCAAATCTGAAAACTCCCCGTAGGGAAGCACCCGCTCCTCCACATCCGAATCCTTCATCTCCCTGATCTCGTCGCGCGTCAGTGGGCAGACGAGGTCGTAATATTCCTGCAAGAACTTCGTGTCCTTGTATGTGCCCTTCACCACGTTGTAGGCGAGGGCGTTCATCCGCTCCGCGCAGGATTTTACCAGCAGAAAGAGCATGGAGAAAGTACCGATGTCATACCTGCCTCTGCAGACGCCCCAGATAATGAGCAAAACCGCCGGGATCCGCAGGTAGAGGAGCACCCTGGCCTGCCTGTTCCAGAGCTTCGTGCGGCGGGTACTCATGTCGAGCTGCTCTTTTCTAAGGCTCCCAAAGACTTCCCGCCACTTTTCAAAGAAAAAGCCCGCCAGCCTGAAAATCCTGATTTCTTTTGCAGCCTCTCGGCCGGTCAGAAGGCCCTGGAAATAATTTTCCTTTCTCAGATTTCTGACCTGACGGTGCTCCAGCTCGTACTCGCCCTTTGCGATATAGCGGTGGAGCAGGGCTGAAATAATCCCTATGACCAGGGCGTATGGAATCAATATCGGTTCATAAATGGCGAACAGCACCAGCATGCCGACAAGGTAGCCAAAATCCGAAAAAATAAGGCTAAAAAGTGCGGAAATATAGCCGCTGACCGACTGGATATTGCCAGCAACCAGCGTGAAACGGTCCATGAAGTCGGCCTTGAAAAAATCCTCCTGCGGCATTTTGCTGCACCGCCACATGAACATTCTTCTGAAAAACCCGTCCACGCGGTAGCGGAAAAAATTGCCGCCGAGCGCACCTAGGAAATTCCCGGTCTTTAAGATAAAGTAAAATACCAGATAAAGCACGACAAAGCCGACAAAGGCGCTGCTCAATACGCCCAGCTCCATGTCGCGGATGAGCGTGTTGACCAGTGCCCTGTCGGCCATTGTCAGAAACAGTGATAAGAGCGTGGAAAAGAGGAGGATAACCCCGTAGGCCGCGACTGCTGGAAAACAGTGCAGTAGTGCCTTGCGGAGAATCCAAGCCGTCTTATCGCGCCCGTTGGCTGACGCCTTTTTACTCGTCATCGCCGCTCCCCCATGCGGCATCCATCATGGCCTGCAGCAGGTCGGGGTAAGCGCACTCGCCCGTGTTCCTGTCGATCAGGCCGAAATTCTCCCCGCTAGTGTTGTAGGCCCCGTTGTCCCACCAGATGCACGGCACGCCGATCGCGGCCGCCGCGCTCACATAGTAGGTGGCCCACTCCGCGCGCTCGGACTCGTTGTCCTTGTTCATCGCGCCGAACTCCCCGATGATGACCGGGATTCCCTTGTCGATGAACAGGGTCTTAAGGTCCTCCATTAGCGTGTCGATGGCGGTCGTGTCGTTGTTCCACTCGCTGCGTCCCGCCGTGTTGAGCGCGAAGTCGTAGGGCTCGTAGGCGTGCACGGAAATTATGATGCGGTCGTCGTCCTCCGGCACCTCGATGTGCTGGATGCCGACGGTGCTGTTCGCGCCGTAGCCCGGGATCATCAGCATGCGGTACGGGTTTGAGCCTCCGCTGTCGCGGACCGCGTTTATGAAGGCCAGATTCGTGGCGTTCACCACATCCCAGCCCTCCTGGTCGCCACCGGTCCACTCCACGGACGTCCCGACCTTGCGGGGCTCGTTCTGCGCCTCAAAAATCAGGTGCTCGTCGTAGTCCTTGAAACGCTCCGCGATCTGGCTCCAGAGCGCCGCCATCTCCTCGCAGGCCGTCTCCTCGTTGTCGTAGTACGGGTAGTTCCAGTCCTCGTGGTGCATGTTTATGATCACGTATGCGCCCTTGTTGTACGCGTAGTCCACGACCTCCTGCACGCGGTCGAGCCAGCTCTCCACGATCGTGTAGTCCGGGGCCGGGGCGAAGTGGTTCTCCCAGGTGACGGGGATGCGGATCACGTTGAAGCCTGCGTCCAGCACCGCGTCGACGAACTCCTGCGACACCTTGGGGTTGCCCCAGGCGGTCTCGAACTTGAAGGACGGCTCCACCCGAGCCAGCTTGTCGTTCGTGGAATCGAGGGTGTTCCCGATATTGAAGCCTATTTTTATTTCATTTACCACGTCCATAGCAGTCAGATCTTCCATTTCGGGATTGATATTTGGCGTTTTGACATAGGTGTCCTCCTCGGAGGCCTCCTCCGTCTCCTCGGCCACCCCCTGGGCGGTGGCTTCCGTCCCGGCGGAGCCTTTCTCCTCTGCGGACTGCGTGTCAAAAGCATTTGTTCCATTCCCACAGCCGCCCATAAGGCCTAGGCCGAGCGCCGCCACGAGCACCGCTGCAATAATTTTACGTCTTCTCATGCGTCCGTCCTCCGATCACCTTACCCCAATCTCACGGTCCGTGTCGCTTGTCACGCTGTGCTGCTTGATGTAGTCCGTCACTTCCTTGAGCGTCGTGAACGCGAGGCCGACGTAGCTGTCCGCGCAGCCGTAGTAGATGGCGATCTTTCCGGACTCGGAGTCGTGGATCGTCGCGCACGGGAAGGTCACGTTCGGCACGAAGCCGCGCTCCTCGTACCAATCCTCCGGCGTGAGCAGGAAGTTCTCGCAGCGGTAGAGCACCTTCGACGGGTTGTCCAGGTCGAGGATTGCGCCGCCGATCGAGTACACGTAGCCGTTGCAGGTGCCGCTCACGCCGTGGTAGAACAGGAGCCAGCCCTCGTTCGTCTCGATGGGAGCCGCGCCCCCGCCGATCTTAAGCGACTCCCACCATGAATTCCCGCGGCTCATCACGTGACGGTGCCTGCCCCAGTACACGAGGTCCGGGCTCTCGCTCAGGAATATGTCGCCAAAGGGCGTGTGCCCAGAATCTGACGGGCGGCTCAGCATCATGTACTTGCCGTTTATCTTCCTCGGGAAGAGCACCGCGTTGCGGTTGAACGGGATGAACGGGTTCTCCATCCTGGTGAAGGTCTTGAAATCCGTGGTCTTCGCCATCCCGATCGCAGCGCCGTAGAAATCCTGGCACCAGATGATGTAGTAGGTGTCCTCCACCTTCACGAGCCTCGGGTCGTAGGCGTATACCGGCATGGAATCGTTGCCGTCCTCATCCTTGAAAGGAATCCTCTCCGGGTCAAAATTCCAGTGGATCGCGTCGTCGCTGCGGCCTAAATAAATGTACGGCACGCCGTTCGTCTGCTCCCCGCGGAACACGCCGATGAACTTGCCCTCATAGGGTATCACCGCGCTGTTGAAGATCCGCGCCACGCCGTCGATCGGGTTCCTGCCGATGATCGGGTTCTCAGTGTAGCGCCATACCGGCGCACCTTTCAGCCCCGCCGGCTTCTCCTGCCAGGGCACATTCTTCACGACAGGCGCTATCATCTTAATCTCGCTCATTTTTTTCCCCTCGTAGATTTCGTTTTATTATTTTTTATTCTTCATTTTTTATCATTGGTAATACCATTTCTCCGCTTCCTCGCTGCCCTCCTCGACAGGCGGCATCAGCTTGCGAAGAATCTTTTCCACCGGAAAAGAAAATACAAATAAATATGCTCCGGGTATTATGAAAATCGTCCAGGGCATCACGTACACGACCACGACGGCTGCCACGTCCAAAAGCAAGAGCCCGATGGTGAGCGGGAGATGCCGAAACATTTCCAAGAACGCCATCTTGAGCAGCTGCATGTTTCTCTGGTCAAACCTCGACAGCAAAGGAAATACGTAAGTCAGTACCCCGAGCAGCACGAACGCCACCAAAAGCATCACGATGAACATCGAGTCGTTCGCCTTGTTCTCGTTCATCCAGAGGTAACGGATGTCCACGGCAATCACGGCTGCCGCCAACAGGAAAAATATGGTCATCGGCAGTGACTGCTTGAAGTTTCTCTTGAAGCATCCCCAGAATTCCCTGAAGATATATCCGGTGCGGTGCCTGACGCACTTCACCATCGTGTAGTAGCCCGCCGACATGGCCGCCCCTATCGTGATTATAGGGATGGAAAAGCCGAACCAGAGAAGCCCTGTGTACAGGACGTCAAACAGCTTGTTCATGAACCGGGCAAACTTCGTGTCGCCGCTGAATATGGAACCTTTCATGTCGTTTCCGGACATAGCATTTCCTCGTAACCAACAATTTCTTTTTAAAAAACGAAAGAGGGGGTGGCTGTCGTTGCGGCAGCCTGACCTGCCCTCTTTCGTTCTGTTTAAAAACTTGTTTATTTCTCCAAATCGCACAACCCTCCGGGCTAAGCCCGGTTAGGCATGTCTAACATGATCATTGATAGAACGTGTCTAGGGCATCCTGTACGTTTTGTTTGTAGCTCTCCGCGAACTGCGCTGCGGTCATGTCGCCGAACAGAAGGGCCGACCAATCCCAGTCAAGTCCGAGGGAGTTCCACAGGTCGAAACCGCCCCTAGAGCCGAGGTACTCCATGACCTCGTAATTCTCCTCGGTGATCGCGCAATCCTCCCACCAGGTCAGGTCGCCGTCACGGAGGTCGGTGTCGCCGTGGTACCAGTTCTGCCAATCATAGAAGATGTTGTAGACAAGCTCCGGATCCTCGACGCCGGTCGGGATCATCCAAGCGTTTCCTGAGGATACGTTCTTCAGGGCGTTGGTCTCCTGGTTGCCGCTCGGCCCGATCGGCCACGGGCACCATACCACGTCGAAGCCCAGGTTGCCGTCGTCGTTCGCGGATGAAATCCATGCCGCGTCAATCCAGAATGCAACTTCACCGTTCATGTAGCAGTTCTGGTTGTAGTCGAAGTCGTCTGAGTTCCACGGATTCGCCACATGGTCCACGTTGTACATGTTGTAGATGTAGTCAAGCACTTCCGCGACCTCCGGGCTGGAAAGGTTCTCAGTCGGGCTCATCGCGATGCCGGTGCCGTTGCTCATCAAAAGGTTGTATACCAGGAAATCCCAGCGGGAGCCGTAGCCATACACATCGGTCACGCCGTCGCCGTCCGTGTCCTGCGTGAGGGCCAGCAGATACTCTCTCCACTTGTCCCAAGTCCACTCGCCATTCTCGTAGAGTATGTTCGGATCCTCGAGGCCAGCGTCGTCGAGCATCTGCTTGTTGTAAGCGAGCATGTAGGTGTTGGTCAGGAGCATCTCAGCGCTGTTGGACTGGAACAGGTATACGCTGTCGTCGGTCAGTCCGATGTCGCACTGGCTGAATACCATCTGGTCGTTGAAGATGTCGGAATCATCCGGAAGGATGTCCCTGAGGTTTATCGCGAAGCCGTTCAGCGCGGCCGGGATGCCGAAGCTCATGTCCACCTCGTAGATATCGCAGTCCGGCGTGCCGGCCAAGATGGAGGTGTTGATTGACTCCTGGATGCCGCTGTAGGTCAGGTTCACGAACTCAATCTTCACGTTGTACTTATCCTCGACTTCCTTCACGATGTCGAAGTGCTCCTGCGCCAATTCCTCGTCGGACACGCTCGGGTCGTCGTGAATGTCGGTGTTGGTGCTGTCATAGTAATGGTCGTACCAGGTACCTATCTTGATGGTACGGGTGCCGCCGCTGCCTGATGTGCTGTCGGTGGCGCTTGCGCTCTCAGTGCCGTTGGTGGCGCTTGAGCTGCCGGAGCTTGAGCCTGAACTGTCGGAACTGCCGCAAGCCGCAAGGCCGAGCAACATAGCCCCGCACAGGCCGATTGCTACTGCTTTCTGTAACTTCCTCATTATTTTTCCTCCTACTTTTTATAATAACCTCCGCCCGCAGCCGCTTTGGCGGCGCGGGCTTCGGTTTTGGGTACTACATCGTGTTACTCAATTACGGTGCCTTCGCCTACGGTGATGCTG
>JAJQIQ010000003.1 GCA_021199135.1 Clostridiales bacterium
CAAATAATCATGCCCCTTGATTACTTGTTTTGCCATGCCGCCACCCTCTGCGCGAATTACAACAAATTCCGCCACTTTATTGCCCTCTCCGAAAATTTCATCGCATATTTTTTTGAGATTTGTTTGCTCATTATCATCAATGCTGATAAAAACAGCCCCGTCGTCGCTCAGCAGGTCCTTCGCGAGCCTCAGCCTCGGATATATCATGTTCAGCCAGTCCGTGTGGAATCGGCCGTTGCTCTCGTTGTTTGGGCGGAAGTCGAAGAGCAGGGTGCCCTCCTCGTCGCGCTGCCCGCTCATCTCGGAAAACTCCCCCTCGCTCATGGTGCTGTCGTCGTCGTAGACGAAAGAGTCGTTCCCCGTGTTGTACGGCGGATCGATGTAGATCATCTTCACCTTCCCGAGGTAGGTCTCCTGCAGGAGCTTGAGCGCATCGAGGTTGTCGCCCTCGATGTAGATGTTCTCCGTGTCGATGCTCCCCGGGGCGCCGTCGCGGCCGACGGACTTCTCCCGATCGAGCCGCAGCGTCTTTGCGATGGGCTGGTTCGCTAGCACCACGGACTTCTTCTTGTCCGGCCAGCTGAACTGGTACCTCTCCTTCGCGCCCTCCACGACCTCCGCAGAGATTTCCTGGCGCAGGACGTCCGCATCTATTGCGCGGACGACCTCCCCGTTTTCGTCCGTCGTCTCCGTCACGGCGTTCGGGAACATCTCCGCCAATTTCCTGTAATTCTCCTCCGCCAGGTCCGGCGTGTGCATCTTAAGCTTCTCCATTTTTCATTTCCTCCATCTGCTCTCGTAATATGAGTCAAAACAAATCGGAATGTGTGCCAAGGCGGTACAGCAGAAGCACCAGCGTAAAGGACTCTTTTTTGTAAATTAAAAGCCAATCGGGGTCTATATGACATTCACGATAGGAATTATAATTTCCAGACAGGCTGTGGTCGCGGTATTTCGCCTCAAGTACAGTGTCGTTGGCAAGCTGATCAATGACAGTAAATAACTCGTCAAGGTTTTTGCCCTGCTTTTTTGCCAGTCTCAGATCCCTTTTGAACTGTGCCGTAAATTTAATTTCATATTTCATACGCCAAGCGCCGCCCTTAAATCGCTAATGCTGTGGTAGCCCTTGGAAGTGGGGTCTGCAAGGATTTCCTCGCCCTCGCGGAAAGCCGCCAGCGTGGTCTCGTTCGGGGCGTCAGCCTTCACCTCGAACGGAAGTCCATTTGCGCGAAGCGATTGCCGCAGGAAAATATTTATCGCCGTGGACATATTCATGCCAAGGCTTTCATACAGGGTTTCGCACTTCAACTTGATGTCCTCGTCAGTGCGAACGTTGATATTTGTCATAGCCATGTTTTGCATCTCCTGTCTTATTTGAGCATATCATAACACATTGTGCGCATAAATGCAACTGATTTTAAAAAGGAATCTCACTTAAAGGATTGTTTTTTATGTTCATGCTGTTGCAATTCTTCCAACTTCCGCCTGTATTCC
Source organism: Clostridiales bacterium (assembly GCA_021199135.1). Taxonomy (GTDB): domain Bacteria; phylum Bacillota; class Clostridia; order Lachnospirales; family Lachnospiraceae; genus Roseburia. The sequence continues at coordinate 1,495 of JAJQIQ010000003.1, forward strand.
TGCAGCCGTGCATACAATTCATACTGTTTTTTAGGCTGTTGTTCTTTCCAAGCCGCTGCTTCTGTCTTTGCAATCAGTTTCTGCAGCTTCATGATATCTTCTTGAAGATCCAGCCGTTCTTCAATAGAAAGGCTCTCCGCTTTCCCGGCCTGCTCATCACGGAGGGCGACCTGCTCCACGAATGACTCCCAGATTTCGCCTAAGTTAGTTCCATCTAACTCCAAATCGAGCTGCTCTCTGTCGATCCACGGCGAGCGATACAGTTTCCCGTGGTACAGCGCCAGCTGCCAGCTGTCCCCGCACATCAGCAGGAATACGAGCTTGTGGGGATTCTGCCTCGCGATCGCCTCGAGCACCTTGCCGTCAAGCTCCTGCTTTTTCAGGGATATCGACAGGAAGTCGATCTCTGCGATTTCCGAGTCATCCGCCAGGTTCAGGCTCTCCTTTGTGAGGCAGTTCTCGACGAAAATCCTGTCCACGTCCGAGACGAATTTCTCCTTGAGCGCGCTCGTAAGTGTCAGGTGCTTATAGAGCGCATCCTTTGGCATCCGCCTGTGCGCGACCGTCGCGTTCGGAAACTCAATCATGTCACATCACCACCATAAAGCAAATCAGTTCAAAGTCATCAAGCCCCGAAAAACCGTCCGATAAAAATGTCGTCTCTCCTTCGCTGAAAAAACTCTCGATGTCGTCCTCTTCCTTCGCGTCGATTATTGTCATTATGGCATCCTCTAAGAGCCTCGAAGCCTTGCCCATGTCCTTGCCGTTGTCCGTCGCCTTGTTGAATTTTGCGCACAGTTCCTTGTCTGGCTCGGCCTGTCCCTTAGCCATGTGCCGCATCATATCGAGCGTGTCCTTCGGCTGCAGGTGGTTTTTGACCACCTCGCCGTCCATCCCGATATAGACGAGGTAGAACGGGTGGAGCCTGTTGCGGTTCTCGATATTTACGCCCGCGTTCACGTTTTTCAGCACGAATATCACGCCCGGGCTCTCTCCCTTTACGACGGCATGGATCCCGAATGGCGTGTGGTCGATGTCGCCGTTTTCTTTCATGTAGGCGAGCAGGTCCATCCGAAATTCGTTCAGGACCAGG
>JAJQIQ010000188.1 GCA_021199135.1 Clostridiales bacterium
GCAATGGCGGCTACACCCGCATCGTAAAGCTCGGCCAGCGCAAGGGCGACGGCGCACTCGAGGTGCTGCTGGAGCTGGTGTAAGATCATGAAAAAGAAGAGCAAATTCTTGGAGGAGTTCAAGGCTTTTATCATGCGCGGGAACGTGCTCGACATGGCGGTCGGCGTCATAGTCGGCGGCGCGTTCACGACGATCGTAAGCTCCTTGAATGATGATATCCTGACACCGATACTCGGGATTTTCGGCGGGACGGATTTTTCGTACCTGCACGTCAAGCTCGGATCTGGCGAGAATGCCCCGATGCTGACATACGGAAACTTCATCACGGCGGTGATCAATTTCCTCATCACCGCGCTCGTGATTTTCCTCTTGCTCAAGATAGTGATGAGCCTCATGTCGGGATTCGGCAAGCTTAAGAAGGGCGAGGAGGAGGAAGCGCCGACCACGAAGACCTGCCCGTTCTGCATCTCGGAGATCGACGTCAAGGCGACGCGATGCCCGCACTGCACCTCTATATTGGAAGATTTCAAGATGGAGCCGGAGAGCACCGAGGGCGAGTAGGGCAAATTAAATTATGGGATTTTCGGAGCGGAGAGATCCGCTCCTTTTTATGCTTTTTATGCGCAGGCAGATTTGCCTGCATCCTATTTTCAATCAGCGTTTGAACATCACGCGCTCGCTGTCAAACATTTTCGTGAGGATGCAGATGCATATGGCGGAGTAGGAGAGGCTGCTTATCACGGTAAGCAAAATCCCAGAGGCGGTCGATGTGCCGCATAGGACCGCGCTCATGCAGCGGGAGAATCCGTAAATCGGGATGATGTCGGTGATGGGGTTCGGGTTTGACATGCCGGTGTAGCCTCCGACCATCCCAACCATCATGACGACGACGGTGACGGAGCTTATTATGGTCGAGGCCTCCTTGACGGATTTCGCCTGGGCGGAGAGGATTGACAGGATTGACACCATGAGGAGCACTACGGCGATCAGCATGACGAGCATCAGGCCGTAGTCGGCGGTGCCAAGCCCCGAAAAGTCAAACAGCGACTGGGTGCCGCCGCCGAGCGCACCGAAACTCGGGAGCGAGAGTATCAGCCCGAGGAAGCTCGATATGCCGCTCAGCAGGGTGAGCAGGCTCATGCTTATGATCTTTCCGAGCGCGAGAGAGCTGCGCTTCATCGGAGTGACGAGCAGCGTCGCCATCGTGCCGCGCTCCTTCTCCCCGGCGATGAGGTCGGGCGCGACGGAACTTCCCGCCGAGAACAGGAGCGTGACGAAGAGCATCGGGATTATCGCGACCATTATCCTTGAGGCAAAGCTTATGCCGCCCTCCGATATCATGTCGTAGGTGCCCTCGGAGCGGTTGATGTCGAACTTGTTGGCGAGGGTGTTCTCGTACGAGTCGAGGAGGCTTACGACGGTCTGGTAGCACGTCACCGAGGCCGTTCCGCCAGAGTTGTAAAACAGCTGGATTTCGGGCGCGTCCTCGCCGGAGCTTATCTCGTAGGCAGCCACAGATTCGTCGAAATCCTCCGGAAAGACGACGCACAGGTCGAGCGCGCCGTCCGTCAGCGCGAGGCAGGCTGTGTCGACCTCCGACGCCCAGATTTCGTCGTATGTCAGGCCGTCCGCGGCAAAGAGCGCGGCTACATCCTCGGGCATGTTCACGGCCTCGATACGGTAGCTGCTGCCACCGCCGCCACTGAGGACGTTTGAGAATACCCCGCCGAGCAGGGTATAGATTATGAAGATTATGAGTCCGGGCATGATGACGGTCGTAAAGAGCAGCTTCCTGTCCGTGAAGACGCGGAGCAGCTCCTTCCTTACGATGACCCATGAGTTTTTGCGGTTATTGTCCTGCATAGTGTCTCCCATTAGAACTAAAATTAAATCAATATTTAACTTTCATGCCCTCGCTCGCGCACATAAATATCAAAAAACACATCCTCGAGGTTCTTCTCGGCGGTCATCTCGGCGAGCGGGGCGCACAGCGTCATCTTGCCGTCTATGATTATCCCGACGCGGTCCGCGATCTTCTCCACGAGGCTGAATATGTGGGTGGAGACGATGACGGTCTTGCCCTGGGCTTTAAGCGAGAGCAAAAAGTCCGTGACGGTCTTTGCGGTGATGACGTCGAGGCCGTTCGTCGGCTCGTCGAATATGATTATGCCGGGGTCGTGGACGAGGGAGATGACGATCGACGCCTTCTGCCTCATGCCCGTCGAGAGGTCGCCGACCTTGACCTCGGCGAACTCGTTTATCCCGAACACGCCGAAGAGGTATTCCTTGCGCTCGGTGCGCGTCTGCGCCGGGACGCCGTGGAGGTCGGAGAAGAAGTCGAAGAGGTAATTCGGCGTGAAGAAGTCCTCGAGCTTTAAGTCGCTGGTGAGAAACCCGATTTTTTTTCGGACTTCCTCGGGCTCGCGCACGATGCTCGCGCCGTCGATCAGGCAGTCGCCGCCGTCCGGGCGGATGAGCGTCGCCATCATGCGGAGCGTCGTCGTCTTCCCCGCGCCGTTTGGCCCCAGGAGCGCGAAGACCTCCCCCGCCTGGGCGTCAAAGGAGAGCCC
>JAJQIQ010000176.1 GCA_021199135.1 Clostridiales bacterium
TCGATGTCGGCATTTAAGGACATGGAAAAGCCGGTGCTGCTGTCCGGGACGGACGGGGTCGGGACGAAGCTGAAGCTTGCATTCCTGCTTGACAAGCACGACACGATAGGGATCGACTGCGTCGCGATGTGCGTAAACGACGTGGCGTGCGCGGGCGGCGAGCCGCTGTTTTTCCTCGACTACATCGCCTGCGGGAAAAATTATCCCGAGAAGATCGCGACGATAGTCTCCGGGGTGGCGGAGGGCTGCCGCCAGGCGGGCTGCGCGCTGATAGGCGGCGAGACCGCGGAGCACCCGGGGCTCATGCCGGAGGATGAGTACGACCTCGCGGGCTTTGCGGTCGGGGCCGTCGACGAGAAGGACATCGTGACCGGAAAGGACATCGCCCCGGGGGACATCCTCGTCGGGATCGCGAGCTCCGGCGTCCACTCAAACGGCTTCTCCCTCGTCAGAAAGATCGTCCGCATGACGGAGCAGGCGCTCCGCACCTACGTCGACGAGCTCGGCACGACGCTCGGCAGCGCGCTCCTTGAGCCGACGCGGATCTACGTGAGGGCGCTGCGCAGCGTGCGCGAGGCGGGCGTCAAAATAAAGGGGTGCAGCCACATCACGGGCGGCGGATTCTACGAGAACATTCCGCGGATGCTCCCGGACGGCAGGTGCGCCGTGATCGAGAAGAACAGCTACCCGATCCCGCAGATATTCGCGCTGCTCGCCCGCGAGGGCAAGGTCGAGGAGCACGTCATGTACAACACCTACAACATGGGCCTCGGCATGGTGCTTTGCGTGGACAAAGGGGACGTGGACAGGACGCTCGAGGCGATAAACGCGTCGGGCGACATTCCCTACGTCGTCGGCGAGGTGAAAGACGGCGAGAAGGGAGTTACGATATGTTAAACATTGCCGTGTGCGTATCGGGCGGCGGGACGAACCTCCAGGCGATAATCGACGCGATAGATGCAGGGAAAATCACGAACGCGAAAATCTCCGCCGTGATAAGCAACAACCGCGACGCCTATGCGCTCACGCGGGCGAAAAACCACGGGATCGAATCATGTTGCGTGAGCCCGAAGGATTTTGCCAGCCGCGATAAATTCAACGCCGCGTTGCTCGAAAAATTAAATTATTATCACCCAGATTTAATAGTCCTTGCGGGCTTTCTGGTCGTGCTCCCGGAATCGCTTGTGAACGCGTACCAGGGAAAAATAATAAACATTCATCCGTCCCTCATCCCGTCGTTCTGCGGAAAAGGGTATTACGGGCTAAAAGTCCACGAGGCAGCACTCTCTCGCGGGGTCAAGGTGACCGGGGCGACAGTGCACTTCGTCGACGAGGGCACGGACAGCGGCCCCATCATATTGCAGAAGGCCGTCTGCATCGAGCCGGACGACACGCCGGAGATTTTGCAGCGGCGCGTGATGGAGCAGGCGGAGTGGGTGATACTCCCGCAGGCGATAGATTTGATTGCAAATAATAAAGTTTCGATAGTTGACGGGCGGACGGTTATAGCTCAGTAAATTGCAATATTTTTATTGATAAAAATATGCAGCCAGATTGTAATTTGAAGCGATAATTTTTTACAAAAATTTTGGAGGAAAATCAGATGAAGGTTTTGGTTGTCGGAGGCGGCGGCAGGGAGCACGCCATCTGCGCGAGCGTAAAAAAGAGCGAGAAGGTCGAAAAAATCTACTGCGCCCCGGGGAATGCCGGGATTTCGCAGGTGGCCGAGTGCGTGCCGATAGGCGCGATGGAGTTTGACAAGCTGGTCTCATTTTCGAAAGAAAACGGCGTGGACTTTGCGATAATCGGGATGGACGACCCGCTCGTGGGCGGCATCGTCGACAAGTTCGAGGAGGCGGGGATACGCGTCTTCGGGCCGAGGAAGAATGCGGCGATCCTCGAGGGCTCGAAAGCGTTCTCGAAGGATCTCATGAAAAAATACAACATCCCGACGGCGGATTATGAGACGTTTTCGGACCCAGACGCGGCGCTTGCGTACCTGCGGACCGCAAAATTCCCGATCGTGCTCAAGGCGGACGGGCTCGCGCTCGGCAAGGGAGTTCTCATCTGTGGAAGCCTCGAGGAGGCCGAGGCGGGCGTGAAGGAAATCATGCAGGACAAGAAGTTCGGTGACGCCGGAAATTCAATGGTCGTCGAGGAGTTCCTCCGGGGCCGCGAGGTTTCGGTGCTCTCGTTCGTGGACGGAAAGACGATAAAGATCATGTCGTCGGCGCAGGACCACAAGCGTGCGATGGACGGCGACAAAGGCCTCAACACCGGCGGGATGGGCACGTTCTCGCCGAGCCCGTTCTACACCAAAGAGGTCGACGAGTTCTGTAGGAAATACATCTACCAGCCGACGGTCGATGCGATGGCGGCGGAGGGCAGGCCGTTCGTCGGCGTGATTTTCTTCGGGCTCATGCTGACTGAGGACGGCCCCAGGGTGCTCGAGTACAATGCGCGTTTCGGAGACCCGGAGGCCCAGGTGGTATTGCCTCGCATGAAAAACGACATCATCGAGGTCATGGAGGCCTGCGTCGACGGGAGGTTAGACGAGACTAACTTGGAGTTTTGCGACAACGCGGCGGTCTGCGTCGTGCTCGCGTCGGACGGCTACCCGGTCTCCTACGACAAGGGCCTGCCGATAGAGGGGCTCGAGGCCTTTGACGGCAAGGACGATTACTTCTGCTTCCACGCCGGGACGAAGTTCGACGAGAACGGAAACATCGTGACGAACGGCGGGCGCGTGCTCGGCGTCACCGCGACTGGAAATGACCTCGTCGAGGCGAGGAAGAAGGCCTACGAGGCGACGGATTGGGTCAGCTTTTCAAACAAATACATGCGCCACGACATCGGCAAGGCGATAGACGAGGCCTGAGGATTTGAGATGAAGCGCGGAATAATATTTGACATGGACGGGACGCTGTGGGACTCGTCCCCGCAGGTCGCCGAGTCCTGGAACATCGCGATGGCGGAGTGCGGCTACGAGAGGGAGCCCCTGACCGAAAAGGACATGCAGTCGGTCATGGGGCTTACGATGGACGTCATCGCGGACAGGCTTTTCCCGGATGCGAAGGGGGAAAAGAGGGATGAGATCCTCGAGGCGTGCTGCAGGGTGGAAAACGACTACCTTCGCGAGCACGGCGGGCGGCTCTATCCCAAAATCCGCGAGACGATGGAGACCCTGAGAAAAAATTACGGTCTATACATCGTCAGCAACTGCCAGGCCGGATACATCGAGGCGTTCCTCGACTACTATGATTTCTGGGATCTGATCGAGGACAGGCAGTGCTACGGCGACAACGGAAAGCAGAAGGCCGACAACATCAGGATACTGTGCGAGCGCAACGGGCTCGACGAGGCGATATATGTCGGCGACACGCAGGGCGACTACGACTCGAGCATGGCTGCGGGCGTGGGCTTCGTCCATGCGGCCTACGGATTTGGAATTGTAGACGCAGACGTGCCGGAAATCTCGGCATTCTGCGAGCTGGCAGGCCTGCTCATGAAAAAATGAATTTTTTGAGAGGAGAATGTTATGTACGCTGACGAGAATGTTATCCAGATCAAGCACGCGGTGATCGACGAGGTCGCGGAGCTCGCGTTTTCAGGCGAGCTTGCCGAGAGGAGGGATCAGATCCCGTTCGACCTCATCCCCGGGCCGACCCCGAAGTTCCGCTGCTGCATCTACAAGGAGAGGGAGATAATCCGCCAGCGTGTGCGCCTCGCGGAGGGCAAGGCGCCGGGGCCGGAGGACGACGGCAACATCATCCAGGTCATAAGCTCCGCCTGCGAGGACTGCCCGATCTCGAGCTACACCGTGACGGAGAACTGCCAGAACTGCCTCGGCAAGGCGTGCATAAACGCCTGCAAGTTCGGCGCGATAGAGGCCGGGCGGCACCGCTCCCACATCGACGCGCAGAAGTGCAAGGAGTGCGGGAAGTGCGCGGACGCCTGCCCGTACAACGCGATCGCGCACCTGAAGCGCCCGTGCCGCTTCGCCTGCCCGGTCAACGCCATCACCTACAACGAGTACGGGATTTCCGTCATCGACAACGACAAGTGCATCCGCTGCGGCAAGTGCATCCACAGCTGCCCGTTCGGGGCGATCGGCTCGAAGGCCTACATCGTGGACGTGATCGAGGCCCTGAAGTCCGACCGCAAGGTCTACGCGATGGCCGCGCCCGCGACCGAGGGCCAGTTCGGGCCGAACATCACGATGAACAGCTGGAAGAAGGCGATGCGCGAGGTCGGCTTCAACGGCTTCGTCGAGGTCGGCCTGGGAGGCGACATGACCGCATCCTCCGAGGCCGCGGAGTGGGTCGAGGCGTACAGGGACGGCAAGAAGAAGGTGACGTCCTGCTGCCCGGGCTTCGTGAACATGATCCGCAAGCACTTCCCGGAGATGGCGGACATGATCTCGACGACGGTGTCGCCGATGTGCGCGGTCTCCCGCATGCTAAAGGCGAACGACCCGGACGCGGTCACGGTATTCATCGGCCCGTGCATCGCGAAGAAGTCCGAGGCCGTCGACCAGCAGATCGAGGGCAACGTGGACTATGTGCTGACCTACTCCGAGATCCGCGCGATAATGAGGGCGAGGCACGTGGAGCTTATGCCGGACAGCAACTCCTACCAGGAGGCGTCGATCTACGGCAAGCGCTTCGCGAATTCGGGCGGCGTGACGGCGGCCGTGATAGAGAGCATGAAGGAGATGGACGCGGGGATAGAGCCGAAGGTGTGCCGCGCGAACGGCGCGACGGATTGCCGCAAGTTCCTCCTTCTCATGAAGGCCGGAAAGCTGAACGACGACTTCATCGAGGGCATGGCCTGCGATGGCGGCTGCGTCGGCGGGCCGAGCTCGTACAACGACATGGCAAGCTCTAAGCGCTCCCGCGATGACCTGCTCGAGCAGGCGGACGGGCGCGGAATCCTGGAGAACGTCGAGAAGTACCACATGGAGACGTTCTCGATGCACCGCTGAAATAAAGCCTGTAAAGCTTATGGCCGTGTCCGCATGGCGGGCGCGGCTGCTCTTTTGACAGAGAGGAAACGAGACATGGAATTGTGGGACATCTACGACAAAGACAAGCGCGTCACGGGGCGGACGATGGAGAGGAACGACTTCACGCTCTCGGACGGCGAGTACCACCTGACGGTGCTTTGCGTGATAAGGCGGCCCGACGGGACCTTCCTTGCGACGAAGCGCGTCATGACGAAGGCGTGGGCCCCGGGGCTCTGGGAAGTGCCGGGCGGCGCGGCCCAGGCGGGGGAGACCTCCGAGGAGGCGGTGCGCCGCGAGGTCTTGGAGGAGACAGGCGTCGACGTCTCCGGCGCGGACGGCGGCTTCCTGTTTTCCTACCGGCGCGAGAACCCCGGCGAGGGCGACAACTACTTCGTGGACATATACCGCTATACGATGGACATCGCGGACGGCGACATCCGCCTGCAGGAGAGCGAGACGGCGGATTTTAAGTTCGCGTCGGCGGATGAGATAAAAAAAATGGGCGAGGCGGGGATTTTTCTGCACTACGACAGCATAAAGCAGGCGTTTTCCGAATAAAATACAATGATGCCCCTTATTCCTCCGCTTGCGCTTTGTCCCCCGTACCATACAAAAAAGGGACTGCGCGACACATGATGTGCGCCAGTCCTCTTTTTTGTAATCCCTGCATCCATACTCCTCGTCAATCAATCAATGCTTAAAAGATCAAAAAGCGAAAGGTACATAGAAACTGGATTAACTGTTTGCAGTCAATTATCTTACAACCGTGACGTTGACTGCCTGCGGACCCTTTGCCCCGTCCGTGATTTCGAACTCAACGGTCGCGCCCTCCTCGAGGGACTTGAATCCTTCCATGTTGAGCCCTGAGTAGTGAACGAATACGTCATGACCGTCCTCGGCGGTGATGAAGCCGTATCCCTTCTGGTTGTTAAACCACTTTACCGTACCTCTGTTCATCGAAAGTACCTCCAAAAATAATGTGTTGCAAAATCGCAACTGTTGACATGATAGCACAAAGAACCTAAAAAGTAAAGGAAAAAATTGAAATTTTTGGCAGTTTTTTCCAGATAACCGAGAAATTTTGCGCTGAAAAGCATTTTTTTAATTTTTTAATGGGGCAGAGGGGTTTATTCCAGCAGCCAGTCAATTATGTTGAGCACTTTTATCCCGTCATATGAGGTTATGTAATTCCTGTCCATCGACAGGACGATTTTCTCATAGCTGTCCGACGTCATGGTAAGCGGGCGCAGCTCGCGGTCGCGGACATCGGGGGAGAGCATGGATTCCGTGACCTGGACATACATCTTGGCATCGGGCTTTTCGGCGACGAAGTCAATCTCGAGATCGCCGACCTTGCCGACGTAGACGCGCCAGTCGCGGCGGATGAGCTCGAGGAAGACGACATTCTCGAGGATGTGCCCCCTGTCGGCATCGCGGTATCCGAGAAGCATGTTGCGAAAACCGAGATCCGCGATATAGTTTTTGTTTAAAGTCTTTAAGAGTTGCTTCCCTTTGACGTCGTATCGTCCAACGGAATAAAATACGAAGGCGTTCTGCAGCAGGGATATATATTTTTCGACGGTTTTCCCGGAGGGGGATTTTGTGTTTCCACTTGAAAATTCGCCCTCGGACGAGAGCACGTTTCCAATCCTGTTGGGAGAGGTCATGCTGCCGATATTTGAGCAGAGGAACAGCATGATCTTCTGCAACGTCCCGCTGTCGGCGCTGCCGCTGCGCTGCAGGATATCGCGGAGCACGACCGTCGAGTAAATCCCCTCGAGGGACTGGTTTATCCTAGCCTCGTTGAAATCGTATTCGCGCAGGACCGGCATTCCCCCGAACTGCAGGTATCTCTGGAATTTCTCATCGTCAGTCACATTGCCGTCAAATTCATAGAAGTCCAGGAATTCCTTGAAGGAGAGCGGGAGCATGCGGATTTCGACATAGCGACCGGAAAGCAGGGTGGACAGCTCCGCAGACAGCATGTACGCGTTGGAACCGGTCAGGTATATGTCCACGTCGAAGTCAAGCCGAAACGACTCGATCGCCTTCTCCCAGCCAGCGACCGCCTGAATCTCGTCGAAGATCAAGTAGGTCTTCTGCGACGGGGATATCCGCGCACTGACGTGATCGTAGAGCGCGAGGTAGTCATTTATGTCGCGGTATCTAAGCGACTCGAGGTTCATATGGATTATGTGGCTCTCGTCCACGCCGTCCTTTTTCAGGTACTCGTGGAAGAGGTCGAGCAGCGACGACTTGCCGCACCGCCTGATGCCAGTGACAATCTTTACCAGGTCCACGTCCCTGTTCTGGATGAGCTGCCGCAGATATTCCGGGCGGTCTGTAAGTTTCCTCATGGCGCACCTCCTGCCGTGCCTTAAAATGTTTCTGACTTTCATTATACTCACCCACGACGATTTGTCAAGTTTCAGACTTGGATTCCCAAAACTTTGTAAAAAATGGAAGTTTCAGACTCCGATTCCCGAAACCTTGAGGAGGAGTGGCTGGTCGCCGAGCTTACAAACCGTTGACTTTTAGGCGCGGTTAGTGTAACCTAGTGTAAGGAAAATCGGACGGAGATTTGCATAGGAGGTATGTCATGACAGAAAAAGATTTGGAAAACGTCAGGATAAACACGCAGAGCAGCATAAGGATCGAGGGTGAGAGGATCGTATATTTCGACCCGTTTGGCATCGATAAGGCGGCGCACGACGCGGATTTGATCTTCATCACGCACGACCACTACGACCACTTCTCGCCGGAGGACATTGAGAAGGTCAAAAACGAAAACACACAGATCGTGTTCCCGGAAGGGCTCAAGAAGGACATGAAGAAATCGGGCATCGCCCCGGAGAAATGGCACGCGGTAAAGCCGGGCGGGAAATACGAGATCTGCGGGCTGGCCGTCGAGACGGTCGCGGCGTACAACAAGGCGAAGCCCTTCCACGAAAAGCGCAGCGGCTGGGTCGGCTACGTCGTCGCGATGGACGGGACACGCTACTACGCCATGGGCGACTCCGACGCGACGCGGGAGGCCGAGGGCGTAAGCTGCGACGTGCTCTTCATCCCGATCGGCGGCACCTACACGATGGACGTGCGCGAGGCGGCAGGCCTCGCGAACAAGATACGCCCGCAGGTCGCCGTCCCGATCCACTACGGCAGCATCGTCGGCAAAAAGTCCGACGCCGACGAGTTCAA
>JAJQIQ010000045.1 GCA_021199135.1 Clostridiales bacterium
ATGAAAGTTGGTGTTATCGGTGCGGGGACGATGGGCTCCGGGATTGCACAGGCATTCGCCCAGACGGACGGCTACGAGGTCTATCTGTGCGACATCAATGACGAGCTTGCGGCAAACGGCAAGAAAAAGATTGCCGCGGGATTTGACAAGCGCGTGGCGAAGGGCAAGATGGAGCAGTCCGCCGCGGACGCGATCCTTGCAAAGATCACGACCGGCGTGAAGGACATCTGCACGGACGCAGACCTCGTCGTCGAGGCCGCGCTCGAGGTCATGGACATCAAGAAGCAGACGTTCAAGGAGCTTCAGGACATCGTCCCGAAGACCTGCGCGTTCGCGACGAACACGTCCTCACTCTCAATCACCGAGATCGGCGCGGGGCTTGACCGTCCGGTCATCGGCATGCATTTCTTCAACCCGGCCCCGGTCATGAAGCTGATCGAGGTCATCAAGGGCGAGAACACGCCTGATGAGCTCCGCGACAAGATCGTCTCTATTGCAAAAGAGATCGGCAAGACCCCGGTTGAGGTCAACGAGGCGGCTGGCTTCGTCGTAAACCGCATCCTCATCCCGATGATCAACGAGGGCATCGGCATCGTCGCAGACGGCGTGGCCACGGTCGAGGGCGTCGACACGGCTATGAAGCTCGGCGCGAACCATCCGATGGGGCCGCTCGAGCTCGGCGACTTGGTAGGCCTGGACATCTGCCTCGCAATCATGAACGTACTCTACGATGAGACCGGCGATCCGAAGTACCGTCCGCATCCGCTTCTCAAGAAGATGGTACGCGCGGGCAAGCTCGGCCGCAAGACCGGCATCGGTTTCTATGATTATTCCAAGTGATCAAACATTAAGATAAGGAGTGTAAGAGCATGGATTTCACGTTAGACAAGAAGCATGAGATGGCTCGCGACCTGTTCAGTCAGTTCGCCGAGACAGAAGTAAAGCCCCTTGCGCAGGAGACGGACGAGACCGAGACGTTTCCGGCAGAGACTGTTAAGAAGATGGCAAAGTACGGCTTCATGGGAATTCCGGTTCCGAAGGAGTACGGCGGGCAGGGCTGCGATCCCCTCACATATGTAATGTGCGTCGAGGAGCTCTCAAAGGTCTGCGGCACGACGGGCGTCATCGTTTCCGCGCACACCTCCCTCTGCATCGACCCGATCCTCACGTTCGGCACCGAGGAGCAGAAGCAGAAATACGTCGTTCCGCTCGCAAAGGGCGAGAAGCTCGGCGCGTTCGGACTGACCGAGCCGGGCGCGGGCACCGACGCGCAGGGCGTGCAGACCAAGGCCGTGCTGGACGGCGATGAGTGGGTCCTTAACGGCTCAAAGTGCTTCATCACCAACGGCAAGGTCGCCGACGTATACATCATCATCGCGATCACGAGCATCACCGAGGACAAGCGCGGCAGGAAAAAGAAGAACTTCTCCGCGTTCATCGTGGAGAAGGGCACGCCTGGATTCTCATTCGGCACGAAGGAGAAGAAGATGGGCATCCGCGGTTCATCCACCTACGAGCTGATCTTCGAGGACTGCCGCATCCCGAAGGAGAACCTCCTCGGCACAGAGGGCAAGGGCTTCAACGAGGCGATGCACACCCTCGACGGCGGCCGCATCGGCATCGCGGCGCAGGCGCTTGGCCTCGCAGAGGGCGCGCTCGATCGCTGCATCGCATATACTAAGGAAAGAAAGCAGTTCGGCCGCACGATCGCACAGCAGCAGAACACGCAGTTCAAGCTCGCCGACATGGCCACCCGCGTGGAGGCTGCGCAGCTTCTCGTGTACAAGGCCGCAAGGGCTAAGGAGAACCAGCAGAGATACTCAGTCGAGGCCGCAAAGGCGAAGCTGTTCGCGGCTGAGACCGCGATGGCGGTCACGACCGAGGTCGTCCAGCTGTTTGGCGGATACGGATACATCCGTGACTACGACGTTGAGCGCATGATGCGCGACGCGAAGATCACGGAGATTTACGAGGGAACCTCCGAGGTTCAGCGCATGGTTATCTCTGGCGATTTACTTAAGTAGGAAGGAGAGCAGGATACATGAATATCGTAGTATGCATTAAACAGGTTCCGGACACCAAGGGCGGGGTAAAGTTCAACCCGGACGGGACGCTTAACAGGGCGGCGATGCTCGCAATCATGAACCCGGACGACAAGGCGGGCCTTGAGGCGGCTCTCCGCATAAAGGACGAGACGGGCGCGAAGGTCACGGTTCTCACGATGGGGCTTCCGAAGGCTGACGCGGTGCTGCGCGAGGCGATGGCGATGGGCGCTGACGAGGGAATCCTTGTCACCGACCGCGTTCTCGGCGGCGCAGATACCTGGGCGACCTCCACGACGATCGCGGGCGCGCTCCGCAACATCCCGTACGACATCATCCTCACAGGCCGTCAGGCTATCGACGGCGACACGGCCCAGGTCGGCCCGCAGATCGCGGAGCACCTCGGCCTTCCGGTCATCTCCTACGCTGAGGAGATCCGCGTCGAGGGAGACTCAGTCATCGTAAAGAGGCAGTACGAGGACCGCTACCATGAGATCAAGGCCAAGATGCCCTGCCTCATCACGGCGCTCTCCGAGCTCAACGAGCCGCGATACATGACCCCGGGCGGAATCTTCGACGCCTGCGACAAGGACATCACGGTCTGGGGCCGCGCGGACTTAAAGGACGTCGACGACTCGAACCTCGGCCTTGCGGGCTCACCGACGAAGATTGCGAAGGCTTCCGACAAGGTGGCTAAGGGCGCCGGCGAGAAGGTAAACCTCGACCCGGCCGAGTCCGTGAATTACCTCATCGGCAAGTTCAAAGAGAAGCACATTATCTAAGCAGTGGGAGGAATGTCAAAAATGGGTTTAGAAGAATACAAGGGCGTATACATCTATGCGCAGCAGGTAGACAATAAGCTCAGCTCAATCGCTTTTGAGCTGATTGGAAAGGCCAAGGAGCTCGCGGGCGACCTCGGCACGGACGTCACGGCAGTGCTTCTCGGCTCAAATGTCGGCGGGCTTACGGACGAGCTCGGCGAGTACGGCGCGGACAAGGTCATCGTGGTCGACGACCCGAAGCTCGAGACCTACCGCACCGAGCCTTACGCACAGGCTCTCTCAGCGGTGATAAACGAGTACAAGCCGGACATCATGCTCGTCGGCGCGACCGCGATTGGCCGCGACTTGGGTCCCACGGTTTCAGCGAGGGTTAAGACCGGGCTTACCGCAGACTGCACGAAGCTCGACATCGGGGATTTCCCGCTCCAGCCGACCGAGGGCAAGGAGGACGAGCAGAAGCACAATCAGCTGCTCATGACCCGTCCGGCGTTCGGCGGCAACACGATCGCGACGATCGCCTGCCCGAACAACCGCCCGCAGATGGCGACGGTTCGCCCGGGCGTCATGCAGAAGCTCCCGAAGGAGGCCGGGCGCAAGGCCGAGGTCATCGAGTTCCATCCGGACCTGCCGGAGAACAACCGCTATGTCGAGATCATGAACGTCGTAAAGGCTGTCGGCAACGTAAAGAACATCCAGGACGCGAAGATCCTCGTATCCGGCGGACGTGGAGTCGGGAGCAAGGAGAACTTCTCCATCCTCCAGGACCTCGCGGACGTGCTCGGAGGCATGGTCTCATGCTCCCGCGCGGTCGTTGAGAACGGCTGGATGCCGCAGGATTACCAGGTAGGCCAGACCGGAAAGACCGTCCGCCCGCAGATTTACTTCGCGATCGGCATCTCCGGCGCGATCCAGCACGTTGCGGGCATGGAGGAGTCAGACCTCATCGTCGCTATAAATAAAGATGAGGACGCTCCGATCTTCGACGTGGCCGACTACGGCCTCGTAGGCGACCTGAACAAGATCGTTCCGCAGCTCACCGAGGCTCTCAAGGCCGAGAAAGAGGCAGCAAAATAACCAATAATTAAATCCAGATTTAATAAACTGGGACAGTGAAAAGAAGCCCCTGCCGTGGATGAAATTTTCCGCGGCGGGGGCTTTTTTATGTTGTGTCGAATTGTGTCAAAAAAGGTTGACAAATAGGGCAGAAAAGAGCTATTATCAAATGACTATGCAAAAGTGGGACACATATGCGGGAGGAAGGAAGTTTGATTACCGTGAAGATAAAGGCGTTTGCATTCGGGCTCTGCCTTATGGCACTGCTGGCTCTGCCGGCAGGAATTATGCGGGCGCAGGCGGCCACAGAGCCAGAGGAGGACGTGACGGCGGGCATAATGGGGCGCAGCGTCGTCGATGAGATGGAGGACAGCGAGGACGTCGGGCTTCTCGAGTCGCTCGCGACGATCGCAAACCGGTACTCTTTTTTGCTTGTCGGGGCGGAGGCGACGCAGGACGAGTACAAGGCGAATGCGTGGACGACAGCCAGCGCGTTCACCGGGAAGACATACTACCACAGGAGCGCATACAAAGGCCGCAAGATTTTTAACGGCATGGACGTCTCCTGGTGGCAGGGCGGAGGAAATGGAAGCACAATCACGAAAATAGACTGGACTCAGGCGCACAACGAGGGGATCAGCTATGTCTTCGTGCGGGCATCTTCACGTGACAGCAGCAGTGGAAGCCTCTATGCGGACACATGCGCGGACGCGCACATTCAGGGCGCGCTTGCAAACAACATAAACGTTGGGCTGTATGTGTTCTCTCAGGCATTGACCACGTCGGAGGCCAAGGAGGAGGCGAACGCCCTCATCTCCCAGATAAAGCAGTACGGCTGGGACATAACGATGCCGCTCGTCATGGATCGCGAGAACGGCTCGTACAAGCGCCTCGTCGCGGGACAGCTGTCAAAGTCGCAGGAGACCGCGATAATCGAGGCATTCGCGCAGACCGTCCTCGACGCGGGCTACACGCCGATGGTGTACGCTAACGCGTCGTGGCTAGTGGACTATGTCGACACCGACGCGCTCGATAAAATGGGATGCAAGATCTGGATGGCGCGCTACAACACATATGCGGACACGAGGGTCAACAGCGACGCGACCTACGAGAAGCTCTCAGCGATAAACTATGAATTCTGGCAGTACAGCTCGACTGGCACGATAAGCGGCTTTTCGGGCAATGTGGATGTAGATTTTTGGTACAAGGACCTTTCGGTCGCGGTGACGGGACTTGCCGCGGAGGAAGTCGAGACTGACAGCATATCGCTGCGCTGGGATGCCGTGGACAGCGCGAGCAGTTACCAGGTATACCGCAGCCAGTCGGGCAGTGCATCATATTCACTGATTGATACGGTAGCCGGCACATGCAGTTACACGGACACGGGGCTGTCCAGAGGCACGACATACAGCTATAAGATAAAGCCGATATATCAGATCGGCGGGACGACCTATAGTGGGACAGATTCTGCGTCGCTGTCGGTCACGACGGAATCTGAGGTAACCCTCCCAGAGCAGGTGACAGGGGTTTATGCCGCGACGCTCACGAAGTCAAAGATAGCCCTGTCATGGGCAGAGGTCGAGGGCGCGTCCGGCTACTGCATTTACCGGCGAAACTTGGATACGGGCAAATACGTAAAGATTGCGACGGTGAGGGACGGAGGGATCCTCTCTTACGAGGACGCGGGGCTTAAGGCCGCAACCGAGTACACCTATAAGGTGAGCGCCTACATAACCTATGAAGGGAAAAATTATGTGGGCACGCGCTCGGTGAAGTTCAAGGGAATGACGAAGCCGGCAAAGGTGAAGAATGTGAAACTTTCCACTGCGGGGAGTTCGATCACTGTGAGCTGGGACAAGGTCGCCCGTGCCACATCGTACAGGGTTTATCGGCTGAACGAGACGACCGGAAAGTATAAGCTTATCGCAAAGACAAAGAAAGGCATCTGCAAGTACACTGACAAAAGCGCGAAGTCCGGGGAGTCCTATACATACAAGGTCCGGGCGTATTTTTCCGCTGGGTCGGGTGAGACTTACAATAAATCCGAGGCCGTGACGATGACTGTGAAGTAGCGAGATGACAATTTGCACAAAAGTGTTTTGCTAGAGGTACCCCCATATTTGAGTGAAGAAAGGACCATAAAAAAGTTATCCACAAAATTTAGACTTAAAAAAGCCAAAAAATGAGTTATACACTGACTTATTCACTTTATCCACAAGAAAGCGAGATTTTTTAACCTGAAGATTTGTGCAAAAAGCAAACTTGAGTTTTGTGTAAAACTCATGAAACTTTACATAATGAAAAAAATTTTGTGAAATAACTTGACATTTGAGAGCGAATAAATTTTATGGACAAAACGATTGACGTTGCAGGGATTTCGCTGGACAACTACGCCGCCCACGAGCTCTTGGATGAGCTGGAGCAGGGCGTGTCCGGACAGGGATTCTGCACGATTGAGGAAGTGAATACCGACACCATTATGCTCGCGGACACAGACGACAGCGTACGGGAGATGCTGGGGCTGCTCGACCACACGGTGATCTGCGAGACGGGGATTCTCGAGGCGATTGGGAAGGGATCGGGTCAGAGGAGGCGTGAGATCGAGCACCATGTTTTCTTCCGCGCTCTCCTGCGCCAAATCGAGCGGAGCCACAGGACGCTCTACCTCATTGCCGAGAGCCGGGAGACGGCGGCGCGCATGGATGCCTATGTCAGGGAGCATTATCCGCAATGCGAGATTATCGGCGTGCAGGCGCTCGATGGATGGGACGGAGCGGCAGACCCGATCGTGAACGAGATAAACGCCGCGACGCCGGACGTGATCTTAAGCGTCCTCCCGAGCCCCATGCAGGAGCAGTTTCTGCTGGCAAACCGCGACAAGCTCTCCGCGGGCCTGTGGTACGGCATAGGGGCACTGAGGCTGTTCGGCAGGGGGAGGCCTCTGATGAGAAAGCTCATACAGCACTTCGTCAGGACGCACAGGCTCGAGAAAAAAGTCCGCGGCTACCGTCAGGAGAACTGAAGCCCGTCTTTGGTTATATTTCATATTCCAAATCGTGCATTTCTGTCTAAAATAACTAACAAAAGAAAACGATGGGAGAGGAAGTGCATAAAAAATATACATTTCCTCTTTATTTTTTTTGTTAAATGTGATAGAGTAAGAGAATAAAGGTACTGTATGTGAGCT
Source organism: Clostridiales bacterium (assembly GCA_021199135.1). Taxonomy (GTDB): domain Bacteria; phylum Bacillota; class Clostridia; order Lachnospirales; family Lachnospiraceae; genus Roseburia. The sequence continues at coordinate 7,065 of JAJQIQ010000045.1, forward strand.
TGTTTCCAATTTATTTTGTTAAAGAGAGGTTACCATGATTTCCAATCAGATACTTCAAAATACCATTGACGGGCTGAAGGGAATTACGAGGACGGACCTGTGTGTGCTCGACGTGGAGGGAAAAGTCCTCGCGGCGACGTTCCCGGAGGCGGATCAGTACGTGCGCCCGGCGCAGTTGTTTGCGGGATCGCAGGCGGACAGCCAGGTCGTGAACGGCTGCCAGTTCTTCAAGGTCTTCGACGACAGGCAGCTGGAGTACGTGCTCCTGGCGCACGGCGAGAACGAGGACGTCTACATGATCGGCAAGATCGCCGCCTTCGAGATCCAGAACCTCCTCGTCGCCTACAAGGAGCGCTTCGACAAGGACAACTTCATCAAGAACCTCATCCTGGACAACCTGCTCCTCGTGGACATATACAACCGCGCGAAGAAGCTGCACATAGAGACCGAGGTGCGGCGCGTGGTGTTCCTCGTGGAGACGAACCGCGAGAAGGACGGCAACGAGCTCGAGAAGATCCGCACGCTCTTCGGCAGCAAGTCGAAGGACTTCGTCACCGCGGTTGACGAGAAGAACATCATCGTCGTCAAGGAGCTCGTGGAGAACGAGACCTATGAGGACCTCGGCAAGACGGCTGAGGTGATTTTGGGGCTCTTTAAGGGGGATGCAAACTGCAGCGTCCACATCGCCTATGGCACGATCGTCGGGGAGCTCAAGGACGTGTCGCGCTCGTACAAGGAGGCGCGGATGGCGCTCGACGTCGGCAGGATTTTCTTTGAGGACAAGGATATCGTCGCTTACTCCCAGCTCGGGATAGGCCGCCTCATATATCAGCTTCCGATCCCGCTGTGCAAGATGTTCATAAAGGAGATATTCGACGGCAAGTCGCCGGACGAGTTCGACGAGGAGCTACTCACCACGATAAACAAGTTCTTCGAGAACAGCCTGAATGTCTCCGAGACCTCGCGTCAGCTGTACATCCACCGCAACACGCTCGTATATCGGCTCGACAAGCTGCAGAAGAGCACCGGGCTCGACCTGCGCGTCTTCGAGGACGCGATCACGTTCAAGATTGC
>JAJQIQ010000123.1 GCA_021199135.1 Clostridiales bacterium
TGTCACGCAGGATCGTGACTATGCGGGCCTTCTGGTCAGGCGAGAGCTTCGCGAACACCTCGGTCTTCTCGACAGCCTTTGCCAGCTGTGCGTCGTCCATCTTTGAGATGTCCGCGCCGGTAAGCATGTTGCGGACCTTGAGGCCGACCTGATGGCAAATTGTGCGCGTGACCTTCTCGTTGTCGCCTGTGAGGATCTTCGTGCGGACGCCGTGGTCGCGGAGCGCTTTGATCGCGCCCGCCGTCGTAGCCTTAGGCGGATCGAGGAACGCGAGGTATCCGATGAGGACCATCTCGCACTCGTCCTTGACTCCGAACTCACCGACCGGAGACGGGTTGGTCTTCTGCGCCAATGCAAGCACACGGAAGCCCTTGTCGTTGAGGCCGTCAACTGTCTGCAGAATATGCTCGCGGACAGATGCCTCAAGCGGCTTGATGCCGTCCTTGTACTCCGCGAATGAGCAGACCTGGAGCATCTCCTCGACCGCCCCTTTCGTGACCATCTGGGTCTTGCCGTTCTTGTCCTGCACGACCGTCGACAATCTGCGCCGCGTGAAGTCGAACGGAATCTCGTCCACCTTCACATATGCGCTGGAGAGATCGACTAGCTCCGGGTGCTCGACCTCCATCTCCTCGGTCTTCTTTATGATTGCCAAATCCATCAGGTTCTTATAACCTGTCTGGAAGTAGCTGTTTAGGTATGCGTGGCGCAGTACCCTCGCATCCTCCTCGCCGTCGACGTTCATGTGGTACTCGAGGACGACGTTGTCCTGCGTCAGGGTACCGGTCTTATCAGTGCAGAGGATGTCGATAGCGCCGAAATTCTGGATTGAATTCAAATTCTTTACGATGGTCTGCTTCTTACTCATCGCAACCGCGCCCTTCGCAAGGCAGGTCGTAACGATCATAGGAAGCATCTCAGGCGTAAGTCCTACGGCGATTGAGATACCGAACAGGAACGCTGAAAGCCAGCCCTCCTCGCTGAATATTCCGTTCAGCACGAACACCAGCGGAACCATGACGCACATGAATTTCACGAGCAGCATGGACACCGCGTTAACGCCCTTGGAGAAGCTCGTCTCGACCGCCTCGTCCGCAACCGCGACTGCCATGGAGCCGAACAGCGTGTTGTCGCCGACGTTGACCGCGACCGCCGTGCCGCTTCCTGATACCACGTTGCTGCCCATGAACGCAATGTTCTGGAGCTCGGTGATGACGTGGTCGCCCTTGTCCGCCACGTCATAGACCTCCGGGTACTTCTCGATCGGCTCGCTCTCTCCGGTAAGGCTGGCCTGGTTTACGAACAGGTCCTTCGCCTCGAGGATACGCACGTCAGCCGGGAGCATGTCGCCCGCTGAGAGGTGGACGATGTCGCCCGCGACCAGCTCCTCAATCGGGATCTCGATCTTTTCCTTGCCAAAACGGGTCACTGTACAGGTGGTCTTTATCATCGCGAGCAGCTTCTCAGCCGCATCGCCGCTTCGGGTCTCCTGTACGAAACGGAGCACGCCGGAGATGATGACCATGCACATGATGATAATCGCGGTCAGCGGGCTGAAGTCGTCCGGGTCGCTCCCGAACAGCTCAAAGTACGGGAACACCATGTCCGTGAAAATCGATACGACCGCCAAGAACGTAAGGATCATCGTGAACGGGTTTACGAATGCTCCCGCAAGCCTCTGGGCCAAGGTCTTCTTCTTCGTATGCGTGACCTTGTTGCTTCCGAAGGTCTTGCGGTTCACGCTGACCTTCACGTCGTCCAGTCCCCTCAGCGTCGTATTCAAAGTCTTCAATACGTCTTTGACGGGATTGGTCGCAGCGAAGACGAGCTGCTTGTCCTGCTCGTCACGGTTGACCTCGGCCATCGCGACGTCCTTGGACTTCTTCTTTTTCTTCTTTACTTCTACTTCTTCGTCGCTCATTTTCTGCCTCCTTCTCTCTGCCGCCACGCTGCGGCGGCGTTAGTATCTATCAATAAACTGCGTATGGATTCCTGCACTTTTGAAGTAATTAAATCTAAAATTAACTTTTTGCGGAATCCAAGCAACAGATTATTTGCACTTCAGCTTGCCTTTCTTCTTTGCAAACGGCGCCTTGGTCGTGCTCCTTCCGATCGCCGCGATATCGGACCTCTGCTGCAGCATCGCCGCCCTCGCCTTGTCGTCGCGGATGTACCAGCCCTTCTTGCCCATCTGCCAGAAGTCGATGAACGCCGCCGCGATCCACAGAAGCATGAGAAGGAGGAACAGCCTGTCCGGAATCCCGTAAAACAGCCCCTTGACGGCAAAAATGACCCCGCAGAGCGAAATCATCCCGCCGACGTTTCTGCACAGCGGCTTTATCGCGATCTTGTCCCTCTCGGACTGCGGCGTCGCCTTCCACTCTTTCAAATGCGTGTGCACCTTCCCGAGCGCAATCGCCACGCCGAACGCGATAAACAGGATTCCGAATACCAGGATTGTAAGTTTCGTGTTCATGCAAAAATCCTCCTTCCCAACCAAAAA
>JAJQIQ010000081.1:0-5979 GCA_021199135.1 Clostridiales bacterium
ACCTGACCTACACCGAGGACGACGTGAAGTATTTCCCGCGCATCCTCTTCGGCAGGGAGCTCGACCCCGTCTACCAGTCCGAGATGGCGCTCGAGATGGTGCGCTTCTCGCAGACGCACGACGACGGCGGGCTCATAGAAAAATACTTAAGCCAGGCGGACTTTGCGCAGATGCCGCAGTCGGTGCGGCGCTACATGATGCAGGCGCTCTCGGACATGAGGGGCTACGACCTGCTCTACCGCCTGGTGCAGGAGTTCGGGATGGACCAGCTCGCCCCGGCGGCGCGGGTATCGCTTTTGACAGACCGGCTCATAAACGTCGAGGGCGCGCAGGACGAGGCCGACGAGTACCTCCTTCTGCTTGCGCAGAACACGTTCTTCGGCAAAAAGTACAACGACGTCATCCTTTCCTACCTCTGCCGGTTCTACGACGGGCCGACCGAGAGGATGAAGACGCTGTGGCGGGCGGCGAGGCAGTTCGATGCGGACACGATGGAGCTCGAGGAGCGCATCCTGACCCAGGCGATCTACGCGGGTGAGCTCCCCGCGCTCTCGAAGGATATATTCGACAGCTACTACAACTCGCGCGGGCGCGACCTCATCGTCCTTGCCTATGTCACGGCCTGCTCGCACGACTATTTCGTGAAGGAGATCCCGATGGAGCAGGACGTCCTCGACCTCATCGAGGCGAGGTGCCGCACCGGCCAGGAGCTAAACGACGCCTGCAAGCTCGCGCTCCTGAGGTCGTTTGCCGACAAGGGCGACAAGGCACCGCTTGCCCTAGAGGAGGAGCTCCTCGCGGAGTACACCCGGCGCAACATGGACTTTGCGTTCTTCAAGGATTTGAACCGCTCGCTCGTAAAGAAGTACCACCTCTACGACCGGGTCTTCCTCGAGTACCGCACCGACCCGCGGGCTCACGTCGTGCTCCACTACAGCCGCGACGAGGACGGGGAGGAGTTCGTGAGGGAGGACATGCCCGACCTCTACGACGGCATCTTCGTGCGCCAGTTCGTCCTCTTCTTCGGCGAGTCGATGCAGTACTACATCAGCGAGGAGAAGGGAAACAAGGTCGAGGTCACGAAGAGCAGCCGCCTCTCGAACGCCGACGTCTACATCCAGGAGGACGGGAGCCGCTACAGTTTATTAAATCAGATTTTAATTTCCCAGACGCTTCAGGAGAATGAGGCGGTCTCGAGGGGGATGAAGGAGTACGCGCGGCTAGACAAGGTGACGAAGAATGAGTTTTCCTTACTGTGATAGGAATGTTAAATTTAGATTTAATTTTTAAAAAATTACCGTGAAACATGCGATGAGGAAATGTGAGAGATGGAGACTGGTGAGGACAGGAGCTGCTGCATAGGAATAGACCTCTGCGACGACTATGCGATGGTGAGCTACCAAAAACCGGACATGGAAGAGCCCGAGACCGTCGGCACGGTCGCCGGGAGCGAGAACTACCGCATCCCCGCGGTGCTGGCGAAAAAGAAGGAGCTCGGCGTCTGGTACTACGGCGACGAGGCCAAGCGCATGGCCAAGGGCGGAGAGGTCGCCTGCGTGGACGGGCTGCTGCGCCGCGCGATAGCGGGGGAGGTCATCGGCATAGGCGGCGAGAACTACGACGCGGTGGAGCTCTTGGCGCTGTTCTTGCGCAGGGTGATGGAGCTGCCGCAGAAGCTCGACCCGACGGCCAGCCCAGACCGCCTCGTGCTCACGGTCGCAAAGCTCACCCAGGAGAACATGGAGGTATTCTGGAAGGTCGCCGCAAAGCTCGGCTTCCTCGCGGAGCAGTTTACGGTCATCGACCACAAGGAGAGCTTCTACTACTTTGCGTACTCGCAGCAGGAGCAGCTGTGGGTGCACGACATTTTCCTGTTCGAGTACGATGACGACGAGCTCTTCTTCTACGACATGAGGCGCGACCAGAGGACGAGGCCGCAGGTCATCTCGATCCGCGAGAGCCCCCGCTACGCGCTGAACGCAGACAAAGACACCGACTTTACGGGGCTTGTCCGCAGGAATTTCGAGAGCCGCATCATATCGTCGGTCTACCTCGTCGGCGACGGCTTCGACGGCGGCTGGATGAAGAACTCGCTGAACTTCATCTGCCGCGGGCGCAGGGCCTTCCTCGGGAAAAACTTATTCTCAAAGGGCGCCTGCTATGCCGCCTCTGCCGCCCGTTTACGGGCGACGGATGAGTCCAATGCGTCCCCGGCCGCCGATGACGACTGGCCTTTCATCTACATGGGCGAGAACGAGATGAAGTTCAACTTAAGCCTCAAGGTGCAAAAGCGCGGCCAGATGGAGTTTTACAGCCTCATCACCGCGGGCAAGAACTGGTTCGAGTCCCAGGGCGAGTGCGAGGTCATCCTCTCGGGGACGACCGGGATCGACCTCTGGAAGCAGCTGCCGAACAGCCGCGAGGCAAAGATAGAGACCTTGGAGCTCACGGGGCTGCCGCGCCGGCCAGACCGGACGACGAGGATAAGGATCACCGCAAGGCCGCTCTCGGACGAGAGGGCGGAGATAGAGATAAAAGACCTGGGCTTTGGGGACTTCTTCAGGGCGACGGAGCGTACCTGGAAGTACACGATGACGCTGTAGTTTGGGGAGGAGAAATGGGAGAGCTTCTGTTTTGCAATGAGCCGATGGCGGCCCTGCCGTACTTCATCGAGGCGGCGGACATAAACATCTACTCCATGGAGGAGCTGTGCTACTACATCATGGGCAGCGCCTACCTCCTCGACCCCACCTTCATGTCCGAGGAGCTGTGCACCTGGATCGAAAAGCAGATGGGGCGCGTGAGCCTTTCAGGGAGGCTCCGCGACATCATGCGCGAGGGCGGGAAGCTGTCGGACTTCGTCACGGCGATAGTGGGGGACTGCGCCTACTGCACGAAGAGGGAGCAGGACGAGATCCTGGCGGCGATCTGCCAGATGGAGGAGAAGTCCGAGTTCGAGCGCGGCAAGATCAGGGCGGACCAGCTCATAGAAAAGGGCAAGTACGTAAACGGCATCTACGAGTACAAGAGGCTGCTGGACATGGGCGACGTCGACGGAGGGGGCGAGCTTACGGTCGGCAACATCTGGCACAACCTCGGCACCGCCTACGCGCGGCTGTTCCTCTTCGAGGAGGCCCGCGACTGCTACGAGAAGGCCTACAAGCACAATTTAAATTTTGAGTCGCTGAAGGAATTTCTGCTCTGTTGCCTGATACTGGGCGACGAGACGGCGTTCATCAGGACGGCGATGGAGCGTGACATCGACGAGACCGGGATGCAGGAGATAAGGAACGAGTACGCGATGGCGGAGGGCGATGCGCCGGACGGGGACGTCGATGCGCTGATAGAGGACGGAGACCCGAAAAAGATAACGGAGAGGATTTTGGAGTGGAAGGAAGCTTACCGGAAGAGCTGCAGGGTATAGGATATGTTTTTGGACAAACTGTTTAAGAGGGGCAAAAAAAAGGAAGAGGAGCGGGCGCACGAGGAGTATGAGAGGAAACTCGCCAAGAGCCGCTACGCGGAGCTCGCGACCGAGAACGTCGTCCGCGAGATGCACATGTCGGACTCCGAGTCGGCCAAGCGCCATGTGCGGGAGCTCTGCGAGCAGATGAAGGGCATCACGCAGGAGCTGAACGACGTGCGCTCGGAGTACGGCCTCGTGACGAAATACCTAAACGACGTACAGGCCATAGAGGACATCGTAAAGGAGGACAAGAAGAACCCGCTTATAGATTGCGCGCGGCACGTCTCAGACCTCTCGAAGGCGCGCTCGGAGTACCTCGAGACCGAGAAGAAGCTCTCCGACACGCAGTTCGAGCAGCTCGAGGAGATGGCCGACGAGATGCCAAGGACCATCCGCCGGATGAAGGACAATGAGCGAGATTTGGATAAATTAAAGCGTGATTTAAGTTATCTCGAGGGCGAGAAGCTCCAGTGGGACATGCTGCGCGCCGACTCGCTCCGGCTGCAGAAGGTGCTCCGGAGGATGTCCTACTACGTCCTCATCATCTACGCGACCCTGGTCGTGCTGTTTCTGGCGCTGTCATATTTCCTCGGCCAAAGCCCGCGGATCCCGATGATGGCCGCGACGCTCTTGGCGGCGGTCCTCGGCGTCTACATCCTCGTGCGCTACCAGGACGCCGGGCGCAACATACGCCGCTCCGACATGAACAAGAACCGCGCGATAGAGACCGAGAACCACGTCAAGGTGCGCTATGTCAACGTTCGGAACGCCCTCGACTACGCCTGCGAGAAGTACCACGCGAGAAACGCGCAGGACCTCGACGCCATCTACCGCGAGTACCTCGAGGAGGTCAGGCGCAACGAGGCCTTCCGCAAGACGAACGAGGACCTCGAGCGCTACTCCGAGGAGCTCGTCGCGCTGCTCAAAAAGCAGGACCTCTACGACCCGAAGGTCTGGATGAACCACGCGAACGCCATCGTGGACAGCCGCGAGCTCGTGGAGTTAAAGCACAATTTAATTACCCGCCGCCAAGGCCTGCGCAACCGCATCGAGTACCACATGAGCACGATGGACGCGATGAAGAAGGAGGCGCTGCGCCAGGTCAGCCGCATCACGACCGACATCATGCAGATGCAGCAGCTCATCAATAAGATTCAGGCGATATAAAAATTTATTTTAGATTTAATTTTAAAGGAGAACGACAATGGAGACAGCAGCAATCATCACAATGTACATTTTCATATTCCTCTTCGGGATCATCATAGGCAGCTTCCTGAACGTCTGCATATTCCGGATCCCGAAGAAGGAGAGCATCGTCCCGAGCTCGCACTGCATGTCCTGCGGAGCGAGGCTGCGCTGGTACGACCTGATCCCGGTGTTCTCCTACGTCTTCCTGCGCGGCAAGTGCCGCAGGTGCGGGTCGAAGATCTCGATCCAGTACCCGATCATCGAGGCGTCGAACGGACTGCTGTACCTTCTGACTTTTTTTATAAATGGATTTAACTTATACAGCATCATCCTCTGCCTCATGGCCTCAGCGCTCCTAGTCATCGCGGTCATCGACGAGAGGACGTTTGAGATCCCGGCATCCCTGAACATCTTCCTGCTCGTGCTGGGCGTGCTCTCGACGGCCCTCGACTGGCGGCACTTCATCAGCCACCTCGTTGGATTCGTCTGCGTGAGCCTCGTCCTCCTCATCCTCTACCTCGCCTCGTCCGGCAGGGCGATAGGCGGCGGCGACATCAAGCTCATGGCGGTCGCGGGGCTGATCATAGGCTGGAAGGACATAGTGCTCGCGTTCCTCCTCGGCTGCATCCTCGGGGCGGTCATCCACTTGATCCGCATGAAGGTCAGCAAGAAGGAGCACGTCCTCGCGATGGGGCCGTACCTCGCCGCGGGAGTGTATGTCTGCGCGCTTTTTGGCGAGAAATTCATATCGTGGTACCTCTCATTGATCTTAGCGTAGTAAATTTCATGAAAAATATATAAATTTATCCAAAATTCCTGTTGCAATAATGGACAAATTATGCAATAATAGCATTAACTAGGTGGAGTGTATATATCCACGCATTTAAGGAGACGGAAATGATAAAGAGAATAATCAGTATCGAAGCGGGGGTTTGGTGGACTAAAGTCGCTGTCGCGGACTACCGCAAGAAGAAGGACATGCATGTCTACCAAGCGTTTATGTTCAAGACGCCGGAGCATGCGATCGAGGACGGCTACATCCGTGACAAGGAGGAGTTTGGCAGGGCGCTGCGCGATGAGCTGAACAAGCGCCGCATCGAGGAGAAGGACGTCATCTTCACGCTCTCCTCTTCGAAGGTCGTGACGCGTGAGGTCACGATCCCGTTCGTCAAAGACGACAAGATCGAGGGAATCATAAACGCGCAGGTGCGCGATTACTTCCCGATGGACGTCAGCAACTACACGATCAGCCACAGCAAGATGGACGTCTACGAGGAGGACGGCAAGAAGCAGATAAAGCTTCTCCTCATCGCGATTCCCGACAA
>JAJQIQ010000081.1:6079-23521 GCA_021199135.1 Clostridiales bacterium
ACGAGGAGGACGGCAAGAAGCAGATAAAGCTTCTCCTCATCGCGATTCCCGACAACCTTCTCACGAACTACTGCCAGTTGGCCGAGCAGATCGGCCTCCGGGTCGACACGTTCGACTACATCGGCAACGGCACCGTGCAGTACATGCGCGGCCTGCTCGATGACAATTCGGTCGTAGTGCAGCTCGAGGAGCAGGCGACGGTCATCAGCATCATAAAGGACAAGAAGCTCGCGTTCCAGCGCGTCACCCCGTACGGCTACAGCTCAGCGCTCGCGTCTGTCGTCGACAACACGGTGCTCGGCGTCAGGGATGAGTACGAGGCGTTCGACTTCCTGCTGAAGAACGACGTGATCTACAGCCGCCCGTACGCGCACGACGCCGGGGACAGCGAGGACGTCGCTAGCCGGCAGGCGCTCCTGGACGAGGCGTACGACGAGCTGAAGGAATCGATGAACTATCACCTCCGCGTCGTGAACACGGCGCTCGAGTACTATCAGAACCAAGTGAAGGAGGACTTCCAGGGAAGCCTGTTCATGGTCGGCGACGGCTCGCGCTTCGCGGGGCTTTCAAAGCTCTTTGAGTCCGAGCTCCCGCTCTATTCCCGCAAGGTCGACTTCGGAGCCCTGATAGACATAAAGGTCGAGAAGGGCGCGTACGTCGAGGAGAACCGTGACCCGGCGATGATGGCCGGCCTGCTCACCGTCATCGGCGCGGCGTCGAACCCGATCCAGGTGAACGCCCGCGAGATCGCGACCAGCTCCTCCGACAAGAACATCATGAGGACGGCCTACACGGTCCTCGTCGGTGCGGTTGTCATAAGCATCCTGCTCGTCGCCATCGCCTGCTTCAGGCAGCTGAGCGCGGCGTCGGAGCAGAAGAAGCTCCAGGAGGAGATCTCGAAGCTGACCTACGTCCAGGACATATACGATGAGAACACCTTAGCCTCGAGCAACCTCGAGATGGTCACCACCATCCAGGATGCCACGACGACGAACAACGAGCAGCTCCTCTCCCTCATAGAGAGCCTCGAGGAGTGCTTCCCGAGCGACATGAGCGTCGAGAGCCTTCAGGCCAGCGACACTACCGTCACGATGAACATGAAATCATCGGAGCGCATATCTATCGGGCAGCTGCTCTTGAACCTCCAGGATGTGCCGGAGCTCGCGGCGGCGTCAGTTCCTTCCATAGCTGAGTCGACGGACGAGCTCGGAAACACCATCTGGACCTACACGGTCACGGCGACATACGCGGATTATCCGCCGGAGGAAGAGACGGAAGAAGCTGAGGCAGAGACGGAGGAGGTAGAGGAAGATGAATAAGGGCGGCATCAAACTATCGGATTCTGACAAGAGACTCATAATCATACTGCTTTCAATCGTCCTTGTCGTGGTCGTGTATTTCTTGGTTTTCGCGAGGGGCATGAACAAGGCGAGCGAGATAGAGGCGCAGAACGAGGAGGATCAGCAGACCCTCCAGTCGCTCCAGGATATGGTGGCGCGCGCGCCGCAGATCCAGGAGCAGACCGAGGAGATGAACGCGGAGCGCGATGAGATAATCTCGCACTACCCGGCGTCGGTGAGGACTGAGGACGTCATCAGGAATATCCTCGACATGGAGGACGAGACGAACATCGAGACGAGCGAGGTCTCATTCTCCACCGGCAACGCGATGTCGACCACGATCGCAGCGGCCACGTCATCGACGGACGACTCCGAGGACGGGGAGGGCGCCAGCACCGCGCAGTCAAAGATATACGGTTACTACACGACGGCGAGCGTCCGCTACGCAGGCGGCTATGAGGACTTGAAGTCAGTCCTCAGCTATATCGCGGACCTGAACGACCGCACGACGATCTCATCGGTCTCGGCGGCATACGACAGCACGACCGGCCAGCTCGCCGGCACGATGACCATAAATATGTACTACATGCTCGGCACCGACGCGGAGTACGAGGAGCCTGAGTTCGGCACCATCGACACCGGCGTCGAGAACATCTTCGGGGCTACGCTCGAGAACGCCGAGGAGGGCGAAGGCGAAGAGCAGGAGGCAGAGGCTGAGTGACCGGACGCTTGCCCAGAAGTTTAATTAGGATTTGAATTTACGGCACAGGAGGGAGACGGCATGATCTTTGAGCGGTTTAAGCGGCACAAAGGACAGGAAATGGCCGCACATGAAAATGAAAACAAAACTTCATACGGCATGGGCGACGCCGGATTCTCCCTCGTCGAGGTCATCATCTCGATGGTTATCCTTGCGCTCATCTCCATCCCGCTGCTGGGGTACTTCACGAACTCCGCGAAGTACAACTCGCTGATGGCGACGCAGCAGAGGGCGACCGCATTGGCGCAGCAGATCGTCGAGGACATGAAGGAGCAGACCGACCTCATACAGGACACCAGGGACGACACGGGGAACCTCACGGACATCCAGTCGGGCTACTTGGATGGTTTGGGCTATATCCCCACCAAATACACCACTTCGACCAAGAATACCGAGGGGAGCGTCACCACGTACGGGTCGGTAGTGTACAACGGCAAGGCATCCGATATCGGTGAGAACTACGACGTGAAGGTTACCTTCACCGACACCAACGACAACAACACTGATGTCTACGAGATCCCGAACATGGACAGCGACACCGACGTGATCGCCCTTGACCTGGACCAGAACAACAGCAGCGCAGTCTCATACTTCATGGCTCTGAACGCGATGTGGGCGAGCAGCGGCGGTGAGGGTGATTCTAGGACAGCGGCATCGAAAGAGGATGTTGAGTCCCGCCTCCAGCGCACGATCACGGTATTGATTCAGCAGTCCAGCGGCCACTACCACGTGACGGTCTCGAGCACCTACACCTGCGACGGCCTCAATGGCGCGGATGGCGAGACCTACGAGGCCTCGGACCTCGCGGACAGCTACGTGAACGAGCTCGGAAAGATATATGTCATGTTCTACGCGAATGTGAACAGCACTGGCGCGATTAACGACGAAGTCATCATCGAGAACCTTGCGTCGACTGACTGTTCCCCTGACATTATCTTGGCATGCCAGAACCTCGGCGACGTAGATAAAGAAAGATATGTCATGGCTGTCGGCGGCAAGGACTCGGCCGACTCAGACACATTTGTCATTGGCATGAGCAGCGTGGCTGGCACGATAAGGACAAATCTCGCCAGGTTGTATTCCCTGTATACGGATGGTACTTTGGGAAGCGCTGACAGCTTCGATTACTCGGCCCTGACCGACAAGGAGGAGGAGACCCGCCGTGTGAACATCGAGGTCTCGGTATACAAGAAGGGCACGATGGACACGAGCGACGAGAAGAAGTACATCACGCTCGACGCGACCTATGATATGTAGACACCAGGGGACAAAAGCACGTCAATGCATGCTTGCATGCAATTGACGGGATTTGGGACCCGCCCAAACATGAGCAAGTAGCGCACCATATGCCGATGGCATATGGTGGGCGATGCGCCCGCAAGCGGGCACATTGCAGGGATTGCGAATGGTTGGAGGGTGCCAGGTGCCAGTGGCACCTGCTAGGCACCGACCGAAGCGGAGCGGAGAAGAGAGAGTGCGTAGCACGGAGAAATCCGTGGTGTCGTTGAAAATCAATCGACGAACGAAAGGAGAGCCGAAGTGAAAAAGATTAAGTTTCCTTTTATGAAAAAAGAAGACAGAAACCGCGGAGCGGCGCTCATCGCAGTCCTCGTGACGGTAATCTTCATCGGCACGATCGCCGCGATCATCACGACGGTCACAGTGACGAACATCCGCATGAAGGCGATTGAGAAGGGCAGCCGCGAGAACTTCTACACCTCGGACTCCGTCATAGACGCGCTGACCTCCGGTATAGGCGCCAAGGCCCTCGAGGAGCTCGACGCGGCCTACCAGGACGTCATGGGCAATTACGCCTCCTACACCGCGGATGACGCCCAGGACTTGTTCGCGAGGGAGTATATCGACGCGCTGATCTCTGTTTTTCAGCACGTCACGACAGACCCTGCGGATCCGAGCGATGCCACGGGCCTCAATACGAATACCGACCCGGACACGGGTCTTGTTACGGCGCAGAGCGCGAAATATAATACCGATACAGTCAAGGAGTGCCTCCCGGCCGGAGTGGACACGGTATCGGACTGGTTTGCCACGAGCGATGGCGATGCCTTCTACGTCGCGGACTACACCGAGCAGACCTTCACCCTGAAAAACATAAAGGTCAAGGAGATGGACTCCCAGGGCTACGAGACTACGATACAGACCGACATCGTCCTCTCGACCCCGTCCCTCGAGCTCACTGGCGCGGTCACATCCCAGGCCTACATGAACTACTCGCTGATCGCGGATACGGACATAAAGTTTGACACTCCAAACGTCACGGTGGGCGGGAATGTCTACGCCGGCACGGGAGGAATCATTTCGGCATATATGGCCGGAAGCGGCACCCCGTCCCTGACCGGGGACGTGATCATCACCAGGGGCGACATCGTGAGCAGCGAGAACGGGACGTCGCTGAGCGTCGGGAACGGAAGCTCATCCATCTGGGCTGAGAACATCACCATCGGCGGCGATTCCACGTCCTTCGACCTGAACGGCAAGATCTACATCGCCGACGACCTCGAGGTGAACGGGGCGGACAGCTCGATAGAGCTAAATGGCAGCTACTACGGCTACAACTTCCAGGAGAATTATGGAAGTCTCAGCCAGACCAGCGATGCGGCGTACAGCAGCGCGATCATCATAAACAACCTGAACTCCAGCGTGGACCTCACGGGGCTTAACTACCTGATGCTCGCGGGGCGGACCTTCATCTCCCGCAACATCGCCCAGACGTCGAACGATGAGGATGTTACCTATGGCAACATTGAGGGAGAGGATACCGGCGCGGCGGATGTGTTCATGGGCGAGTCGCTCTCAGTCCAGTCGAACCAGCTGGCCTACTATGTATCGAACAAGTACCTGGAGCTGGATGATGACGGCGATCCGGTGAAGGATGAGAACGGCAATTACATTTTCAATTTCAGCGAGGACGGCCTAGCCGCCTACGAGTCGGCGACCGGCGTCAGCGACCTGATGGACTACCTCAACACGAGCCAGCCGTTGGTTCCGTACTACTACACGGTGCAGTCGGCGACGGACGGCACCTCGGAGCCGGCAGTGAACTGCTACTTGAACTTCGCGAGTGAGGACAGCGCGAACAAATTCTTCACCGCCTACATGGCGGGGAGCAAGTCGAGCTCGATCACGAACAAGGCGGAGGACTACCTCGCGAACGATGCTATAATTATTAACGACAGCCTGGCCTACGCCCTGCGCGGGGATCTCATGTTCCGCACCGAGGCTATGGCGGAGGGCGCGACCGACTCGAACCTGAGCGTGAGAATCGGAGACGCCTGGGGCAAGGGCAGCGCGCTCTGGGACACCTCAGTCTCCCTCGCAAGGCAGTACAAGGCTTTGGAGCTTACGCTCTCAAACACGAGCTCCGAGGCGACGGCGGACAACGTCCGCATTGGCAACAACAAGGAGGACGAGTCGCTCTTCGACTACATCGTCTACACGGACACGCTGAAGAACAACGTAGGTGGCGGCATCAACGTCTCGCCGAAATCCTATGATGACTTGGATGCCAAGGCCGTTGTTGTAAACAATGAAGGGAAAGGTACCTACAGTGTGCCATCGAACTTCGACAAAGGCCTGGTGCTTGCGAGCGGCGACGTGTATATCGACCACAATTTCGAGGGCCTCATCATCTGCGGCGGCGAGATCACATTCGGATCCAACGCGACAATCAGCTCTGATGCAGATTTGATCATGGATCTCTTCGATGCGGACATGGCAGGGGACAACTATTTCGCGATATACTTCAGGGCGTTCAACGTCGGCACGACGACGGGCACGGCGAGCGCGAACATCGACATCAGCGAGTACCTAGGCTACGCGAACTGGACGAAGAACACCGAGTGATAATGTTTTTGGGATTACTTGAAAGGCAAGAGAATCAAGGAAATTGAGGAAATTAAAGCAGGATTTAAGTTTCATTACAGTAAGTGCGGGGTGAGCGGATAAGATGATTAAGAAGATGTGGAAGGAAAATCAAAAAGGCTTTTCACTGGTCGAGATGATCATAGTCATCGCGATTGCGGCGATCCTCGCGGGGGCGGCCATCGGGATGACCAGTCAGCTCCGCTATGCGAACACGAAGAAGGTCGTGGACACGATCGACGACGCGATCACGAGGCTCCAGGTCACGGCGATGAGCCAGGAGGACATGCCGTACCTCTACATCTACGAGTGCGACGGCAATGTCTACATGAAGACCACGACCACGGAGCTCACGAGCTACAACGGCACCGTGCTCGACAAGAGCGGCACGAAGCTCACGAACTCAAACATCAAGGTGTATTCGCAGACGGCAGATGAGGCGAGCACCGAGAGCACGGACGGCTCGGTTTCTGGGACGCAGGTAAGTGGTACTGATTTCATAAAGGTCGCCTACACGCGCTCGTCGACGTTCTCCGACAAGACTTCGACGGAGTACATCACCGTTGTCGGGAGCCACACGTCGCAGATTCATCTCGTGACGGACACCGGCAAGCATTTTGTGGACTGATTCGGAGGGAGGAATTGCTTTGAGGAAGGATAACAGGGGCCTGTCGCTGGTCGAGCTCATCATCTCGATCGCGATATCGGTCATCATAATGGGCGCTGCGATGCTTCTCCTGTCGAGCGCACTCAGGAATTACAATTTCGCCTCCGCGACGATATCAATGCAGTCGCAGGCGCAGGTGCTGATGGAGCAGATCAGCAAGTGGACGATGGAGGGCAACCGCCTCGAGGTCGGCACGACATCTGAAGGCGCGGGCTACAGATACCTCATCATCTGGGACATCCCGACGTCCTACACTGAGATAGTCACTTCCTCCACGAGCACAAGCACGGGTACAGATGCGGATGCAGACTCGGCCTCGGCCTCGGCTTCGACCGCGTCGAACCGCGTGATATGGTACTCGGATTCCGGCAAGGAGCTCTATATGGCGACGTTCGATAAAATATCGGTCGACGACGTGGACTCCTGGTCCAACAGCATGACGGGCAAGCTGACGAGTTGCATGACATCCGATGTCAAGGAGAAGTACCTGATCGGCGATAGCATTACGAGCGCCACGATAGACTACACCGACGACAGCAAGAATGATGAGGTGGCGATTTCACTCACGTTCAAGAAGGGGACGCAGGAGTACACGCTCTCGAACGACTTCAAGGTGCGCAACATGGTCGTCATGGACTGGGATGCGCTCCGGGCTTTCGCCTGAGGCGGATTATGAAAGGGAACAGATTTACCGATATATGATATATGGAGGATAAGGCTTTGCACAAATAGGAGGGAGGCTTTATCATGAGGAAGAGGACGAGATTCATCAGAAAAAACATGAAGAGGGCAGCGTCGGATAGGCGAGGAGGGGCACAGCTTGCGGTTGTGATTTCCGTGCTCGCCGTCATCTGCGTCCTGGTGGCGGTCGTCGCAGGCCTGCACCTGCGCAAGGGCTCCGCGCTCTCGACGAGCGAGGCGGACGCCACGGTCGTCAGGGGAGTGCTCGACAGTATTGATGAGCTCAAGGCCGTGAAGACGAACCTTGAGGATGACGCTGGGATGGTTGACAATCCGTTCTTCGTCCTCGAGATCGTGCCGTACGAGGAGTACGCCGAGATCGGGTACCAGATTGCGGGCTGCGAGCCGATTACGCTCTACCCGACGATAAATTCCGAGCTTCAAGGTGCGGTCAACACGCTTAATATTGCGACGATCACACCCTACGCAGCGCTGTACTACTTTGGCGACGAGGAGGAGGCATCGAACCCGCTGAGATATTCCTATAAACAACCATATTGGGTATACACCGATTCTTATTACGGCTACTATGAGCTCGTCGAGGACGGCACGGGCAATTTCATACAGCAGGACGGCGAGATTGTTGCGCAGGAGGGCGGCAATCTTATTTGGCATACGGTAAACGGCTCCTATGTGCAGGTGGAAGAGGGCACCGGATATTTCACCAAAATAGGCGACGAATTTGATGAGAATTGGAATTGGATTGATGCGTCGTATGTCCCGTCTGCAGGCGGAGATTATATTTGGCAGAGCACTCTTAAATCCGACGACGTGGGCGAGGATCAGGCCTTCTCTGACTCGCCCGACAAGGCCGTCTCCTACATCGGTGACCGCATATACACGACGAGGCAGTGCTCCGAGGACGACCCCGTCTATCAGTGCGACTTCTATTCATACGTAAACAACGACAATTTCGTCATCGACACGTTGGGTTTGACCGCAGATGAGGCGGCAACATTCTCAATCGTCATAAAGACCATCACGCCGGAGGAGCTGAACGAGACTCCGGAGTGGGTGGACTATGCGAATTTGATCTCAATCTCCCCGAAGTCGCACAATGCCGGCATGGTTTCGGCGTGGGAGACCTACAATAGGCTCGGCCATGAGGCGACGGCCAACAGGACGGACAATTTCTTCGGGAATGACATCTCCTGGGAGGTCGCGATGAAAATCTACGACAAGGCGACCGCGGATGAGAATTATGCGGGTCTCATGCTCGACGTGGCCTGCTATGACGTTTCGGGGACCATCTCAGATGAGTATGAAAAGACGGTCACGTTCGACATCCTCGACTGGAACCTTGACCCGGCGTACTACATGCAGGGTGACGATGTGGTGTATTACACCTACAGCACCACCGGATACAAGAACAACGTCTACAAACTGGCCCTCATGCTGATGAGCATGGACACGAGCGTGTTCAAGTCCCTCTATCTCGACGAGGATGGCCCGAAGGGCGTGAACATCTCGAAGGATGCCTCCGAGGACACCGGGTACTACAACATGCAGGAGGGCGATGCGGCGATCTACTGGACGGCGCAGACGTTCCTGCCTTTGGCGAGCACCGAGAGCTACGAAAATCCCTTCACCGTTTGGAACTCTGAGGAGATGTGGGACAGCTACGGGATAAACGGCAACCTGACGAACAACAGCAAAAATGTGTCGTGGATCAAGGACCACGTGTATGTCTACAACGGCGACAACAGCATCACCTCGGGCTATCTGTCCGACGGCGGCGCCGTGAATGGAGAGATGAGCGAGTACGCGGACTATCTCGATAGCATAGACAAGAGCGGGAACGGCTCCCCCTCCGATGCGGTCCGCTTCATCCTTGGCACGCACAAGAGCACGTACCTGACCGGGACGCTCCGCATCTTGGACATCGAGCCGTGCTACGAGAGCGTCGGCGCCTGGGAGGACGACGACTCCGTCCCGGAGGGCTGGAGGCTCACCGTGGACGACATAAAGAGCATAATTCCGAATTGCAATAAGTCAACCTTAAATATCGAGATCACGCACATGACGACGGCGGCCTTCAACGGCACGGCCGACGACCTGAACAGCGAGTACGACCTGATATACATCGGACTGCAGGACGGCGCGTACAACCTGAACACGAGCGGCACCCAGATCACGCTCGCGGAGGGCGGCAACTCGACCGAGTACCTGCCGAACTGGAACGACAGCAGCCTGGACGGCTTCATCTACTTCCACACCGGCGACCTCGTGTACGCGAACGACCCGTCCGCAAACTCGAACAGCCAGGGCGGCGGCGGTGAGAAGGGCCAAAACGTCAACTTCCTCTACACCGATTCGAGCGGCAACATCATAAACGGCCTGGATTACGGGACGGCGTCCCCGAACGAGAACGAGCTCCGCTATTCCGGCAACGACATCACCGAGCTCATGAAGGAAAAGCTCGACAATTTCGTCGCGGCGGGATACCCCGTCATCGCGGAGAATGAGCTCTACAACTTGAACAAAAGCATCGTGGACGAGAACTCATACATCTACAAGTTCGTCTCCTCGGCGAAGAGCTCCGCAAATTCCGTGCTCTACTCGACGGACGACGGCGATGCGATCTTCGAGACGCTCTACAACAACATGGCCCCGAGCGTGGACTTCACCTCGCTCCCGGCGATATACAATGGCACCGTCTCAAGCGGATACAAGGTCTCAAGCCCGAACTACCTGACCCGGACCGACGACGGCGTCCAGCTTCCGTTCGCGTTCACCGTGACGGACAGCGACGAGACGCACAGCTACGCCTACAAGATCTTCTACGACCAGAACCAGGACACCAAGTTCTCGGACGACGAGATAATCTACGAGGGGAGCGCGTTTTCGACGGGCGGCAGCTCAGCTACGGCCAGCCACACCTGCGTGCTCGACGTCTCGACGATCGGCGTCATCCAGTGGAAGATTGAGGTCTACCGCACGGACAACGAGAACATCTGCTGGAGCGAGAATGGAATTTCCGTGGCCTCCCTCCAGGACGGCGCGGACAAGGAGAACATCTCCGTCCTGCAGCTCATTCCGAACGACGACACGAGCCGCAGCGACTACCTGAACCTCGAGACCAACAGCTCGTTCAAGAAATATTTCGACGAGCTGAACGAGTACACGATAAGCGTCGACGCGATGCTCCTCGACGACTACAACAAGCTCTTCTCGACCACCACGGAGGAGGACGAGGACGGCAACGAGGTCACCGTGGACTCGGGCTACGTGTTCTCTTACGACACGAACGAGGACGGCACGGTCAAGGATTCGAATATCGACGAAAATAACAGCGTCGACATGCTCTACAAGAAGTACGACATGATCATCATCGGCTTCGGCGACGCGTACGGCGGCGTGGACCTCACGAACGACGACGGCGAGGTCGACTTCATCAAATATTGGATCGCCAAGGGCAAAGGTATTTTGTTTACTCATGATTTAACTTCTCTGAACAACAATACCACGGGCAACACCAGCTTTGGCTTCACGGCGAACACCCAGCTGCGCGACGTCATGGACATGAACCGCTACGGCGCGGTCAGCATGTACTCGAGCGCCATAGCCTCGATCATGAACTACCAGGGCCTGAACAGCCAGGCATACAGCACCGTGACCGACATAAGCGGGAACCTGCTCGGCGAGATTCAGGGATTCAGCTATTACGGCATCAAGCGCCTCGCGGCGAACAGCTCCGCGAACACCAATGCGGGCTATACGATGCCATACCGCTACCTCGTCACGAACCCGTGGGGCGTTTCGGTATCCTCGAAGAGCGCGGCGACTGGCTTCGACGAGGACGACGACCTGACCACGAAGGCCACCATGCTCAACGCCGGCCAGATCACGAGCTACCCGTTCGCGATCGACGAGGAGATCAATGTGGCGTCGACGCACGGCCAGTACTACGAGCTCAACATGGAGGACCCGGAGCTTACCGTCTGGTACTGCCTCGGGAACGACGGCCTCGCGCAGGCGCGCTCATCCGGCGACAAGACGGGTACGGCGATGACCTACGGCGTCTCACCGAACGACGCCTCAAACAACTACTACATCTACAGTAAGTCGAATGTCTTCTACTCCGGCGTCGGCCACACGACCGTGACCGAGGACGGCGAGGGGGACATGGAGATTAGGCTCCTTATAAACACGATCATCGCGGCGTACCGCGCGACCTACCAGCCGCCGGTTGTCATCATCGACAACGACGAGGACAACAGCACCGCGGACGAGGTCCAGACGACGGCGGCGATCAGCAGCCATAAGACGAGCTATGAGTACTTCTACGACCTCGACGCTACCGACGCGACGGCGTTCGAGAAGACCGAGAGTGGCACTTTCCAGTCCACCACGATGGCGGACTACAACGACCAGTACGCGAAGGTCTACTTCACGCCGACCGAGCTGAACGGGGCGACGACGACGCTCACGCTCGCGATATACTGCGCCGAGTACGATGGGCCGGACCCGGAGGACTACGAGGGGGACGACGACCCGGTATTCGACTTTGACAACTGGGTTCTCTACAATTACACCGACTCGAATGCGAGCATAAGCGGAGGGTATTTCCAGACCATCTACGACGCGGACACGGGCAGCGCGATCAAGGCCCAGATGACCACGGCAGAAGAGGGCGGGACGGAGTACACCTTCACCGGCATCAAGCAGGGACATCAGTACTACATGTACGTCCCGAAGTCCATGCTCATCAAGTGCGAGGACATCATATTCAGGATCAACAGCAACAAGGCGGACGGCTACGGCCACACCTGCCTGACGATCGAGGCGGACGACACAGACGTGCCGCTGTTCATCCTGAATTAAAGAAGAGAAACACGCTACATACAGGCAAACGGAACCATGAAACTCTGTCACTGGATACCAGGGAGGGAAGATTTCAATGAGAAAATGGACAAGGTTCATAAACAGGAGAAACGCGGTGCAGGCCGTTGCGGGATACGGGAGGGCTGAGATCAAAATCATAGCCTCCGTATTTGCAATCCTCTGCGCCCTCGTGGTCTGCATCGGCTTCCTGCACGTGCAGCAGGCCGAAGCCCAGATTGTCGGCACTTCGAATTCGACGGTTGTGAGGGGCGTGGTCGACAACCTGAGCGATTTCTCGAAAGATAAGAATGCAGAGCTCGGCACGGCGGCGAACCCGTTCGTGATCGTTGAGATCGTGCCTTACGAAGAGTATGCTGAGATTGGTTACCTTATCGGTGGGTGCGAGCCGGTGGACATGGTTGCAGCGTTGAACGACAATAATTACCAGTATAGTACACCAGCGATACGGGTAGGCACTTATGGGAGCGACGATTACATAGGCCTCTGGTCGAACAGCTGTGAATCATATTTCTTCTCCGATGAGCCGGAATACACTAAATATACTTATGCATACGGGAGCACAAAAAGCGTAGGGACTTCGGTCGACGGATATTACGAGCGCGTGGCCTCCGGCGAGGGGACATTCACACAGGACATCTATGGGAGTTTCACAAAGACTTCAAACGGAAACATCATCTGGCATACCGTAAACGAGGACGAGAAGCTGCTCTATCCTGAGTGGACATTCAATGACAGCACGAAGATTCTGAGCAGCGTCGGGGATCGCATGTACACCCAGAGGACGGTTACCTCGAGCGATACGTGCAAATCTGTGGGATGGATCAGCTACTACAGAAACTCAGAGCACTTCCTCACGGATACGCTGTGCCTGTCAGACAGTGAGATAGAAAACTATTCGATTGTCGTAAAAACCATAACAGCGGCTGAACTCAACGAGAATCAGGGCTGGATCGATGTCGCGAACCTGTTTTATCTCCACAGGACTGCGCCGAATGGGGACAGTTCTGGGACTTATACGAGTCTGTGGAAGACTTATAATCGCCTTGGCCATAGCTCAAGCGCGACAAGCTATACGGACACCTTCGAGGGCAGCCGCGACCTGAGCTGGAGCACCACCATGAAGCTGTTTTATAAGATAACGGCAGATACGGACTTCGCTCCCATAATGTGGCCAATGAACGTCTATATGCACGGGGCTGCGCCCGATGAGTGGCTCGACAGCGTCACTTTCGATATCATGGACTGGGATTTGGAGTCGTCAGGTGTCAGCACGAACACAGAGGGAAGCTGCAACAACGTGTTCAAGCTCGCAGTCATGACTATGACTATGGATACGAATTTGTTCAAGCAGCTATATCTGGACGGCAGCACGTGCTGGATCGATAACAACGGACTCGATCTGCTCCAGAAAAATTCATACGAGAGCGGCGGGCTCGCGGATGCAAATGCGGCGAATTACTGGACCATGTACACATTCCTGCTCTCGCCGGAATACCTGTGGTATCCATCAGAGCATGGCTACGATAGTTGGTTCGGTTACTGGAATTCCGATGAGGCATGGGAGAATTACAGAATCTACGGAAGCATGGAAAGGTATGATCCATACATAAAGGGACATGTTTTCAGTTTTGGCAACCAGTCGATGCTAAGCCAGTACACGCAGGATGTCATGTCCAAAGATGACACCGATATTTACTGGGATGATTTCAGGGATTACATGGACGACTACGATGAGGGATGGACATCCGCAAGCTTCGGCGATGCCGTCCGCTACATCCTCGGACTCACAAAATCCGGTTCGCTCCGCGTACTCGACGTCGAGCCCTGCTATGATGGAACCGACGCTTGGAGCAGTTCAGAAAACGGCTGGCTCCTCACCGAGGACGACATAAAGACTATAATTCCGAATGCCTCGAAAAATTATAAGACGATTGAGATCACGCATATGACGACGGCTGCGTTCAACGGCCTGGCGAGCGACATAATCGAGGATTACGACCTGATTTACCTCGGCTTGCAGGACGGCGGCTACAACCTGAACACAGGCGGGAGCAAAATCACGCTCGCGGAGGGCGATGGCACCAGCGAGTACCTCCCAGACTGGAACGACAACAGCATGGACGGCCTCATCTACTTCAGCACCGGCGACGCGGCGGTGGGCAGCATCCGCTTCCCGTCGAACGACATAACGGCGCTCAAGAAGGCGAAGCTCCAGAGCTTCCTGAATGCGGGCCATCCTATCATAGCGGAGAATGTGCTCTATGACTTGAATAGCAGCGTCATTGACAAGAGCTCCAATATGTATTCGTTCGTGGCTGAGAATGTAGGGAATTCAACACTCTACAGCACGGACGATGGAACTGACATCTTCAATGCGCTTAAAGCGTACTCCGGCTCGAGCGATGGGTCAGCTGATTCGGGAAAAGCCGGAAACAGCGAGGGTATTGCCGTCCTGCAGCTGCTTCCGAATACCGGGTCAAGCTTTAAGCTCAGCAGCAATTCGGACTTTATGAGCTATCTCAATAGTGTGAGCGACTACAATATCTCCATCGACACCATGACGCTGGCCGAGTTCGGAGATCTCCTCGCCACGGACGAGGAAGAGGAAGAGGAGGACGGAGAAGAGAACAAGACCTCAGAGATTGAGACACCGTCCGAGGAGGAGGAGCTCTACCTCACGTACGACTTGATCATCTTGGGATTTGGCGAGAATTACGACGGGTCATATATCTCGGAAAATGAGACCGTCTCGAACTTCATCAACTATTGGGCCGAGAGCGGGAAGGGCATCATATTCACGCACGACTTCACGGACACGGACTACACGGATTTCCGCGATGTCATGGTCATGGACCGCGAGACGTCGGATGGCCTCGGCTACACCTACGACCTGACGAGGCAGCGCGGCAGCACCGGCGGCTCATATGAGATGCCTTACAGCCACCTCGTCAGCAGTACGTCAAACGGCTTTGGCTCCGGCGAGAGCTATACCACGAAGATCACCAGGCTAAACCATACGAGCGAGTATGACGTGACGAACTATCCGTACGTCATCGACGAGACCATAACCGTGGGTTCGACGCACGGCCAGAACTTCGAGCTCGACATGGAGGATCCGGACCTCGTAGTATGGTATTGCCTCGGAAATGGCGGCGACGGCGGCGTGACCTACGGCGTGTCCCCGAACGATGCGTCAAACAACTACTACCTCTACAGCGAGGGCAACGTCTTCTACACCGGCGTCGGCTGCTCGACCTTGAGCAGCGCGATGGAGGAGAAGCTCCTCGTGAACACGATCGTGGCTGCGTACCGCGCGTCCTACACTCCGTATGTCACGATTGAAAACGACGCGGCCAACAGCACCGACAACGAGGTTCAGACCACGACTTCGCTCATGAGCCATAGGCACGTGTCCGAGTACCATTACCTCCTGGAGGCGAACGACGCGACGGCATATGCCTACAGCGACGGCTCGTTTGTGGCGGACGACGATGCCGACTTCGACGACCAGTACGTCAAGGTTTACTTTACGCCGCAAGAGTTCAACGACAAGAATCCGACGCTTGAGCTGTCGATCTACACCGTCAGGTACTCAGCGCCAGACGATGAGTCGGAAGACTCGGATTCCAACCCGATGTACGATTACAAGAACTGGTCGCTCTACCAATACAGCGACACGGACGCGAGCTTGGACGGAGGGTGTTTCGGGAGGATTTACGTTGCCTCGACAGGAGCGTCATTCACCGCGACAAATGGCGTCTTCAGCGGCGTCGTGAAGGGTCAGACATACTACATGTACGTCCCGAAGTCAATGCTCTCGAGCTGCGACAACATCATGTTTGAGCTCGGCTGCGCCGAGAACACGGGCGCGGGCCACACCCGCCTCAACGTCGACGCTTCCGGCAAGAACGTCCTGTTCATGCTCGACTAAATTTGCGGCATTGCAGCTTTGCGCCGAAACTTAAATCATGATTTGACATCTGGCGGCCCGGAACTCCCTGGGCCGCCATTTTATGTTGCGCCCGCTCGAAACTTCCTCTTGCAATTCCCCCGCCGGGATGGTACAATGTGAAAAAGCAAATTTTCTGCTCGGTGCGGAGGCAGGCGCTTACTGGCCCACGCCGCGATCCAAGGGAAAGCGATTCCCTGTCATAGTTCAAACCGGAGCCCGAATGCGACAGCTCGGGGCACTTTAGACCGCAGCAAAAAGAGGAGACAGATAACATGGGCAAGATTAGGACAAGATTTGCGCCGAGCCCGACGGGGCGGATGCACGTCGGGAACCTGCGCACCGCGCTGTACGCATACCTCATCACGAAGCACGAGGGCGGGGACTTCATACTGCGCATCGAGGACACGGACCAAGAGCGCTACGTCGAGGGCGCGGTCGACATCATATACCGCACGCTGCGTAAGACCGGCCTCCTCTGGGACGAGGGCCCGGACAGGGACGGCGGCGTCGGCCCCTACATCCAGAGCGAGCGCCAGGCGGCGGGCATATATTTAAAGTATGCGAAGGAGCTCATCGACAAGGGTGAGGCCTATTACTGCTTCTGCGACAAGGAGCGTCTCGATAGCCTCAAGACCACGGTCGCGGGCAAGGAGATTTCCATATACGACAAGCACTGCCTGTCTCTCTCGAAGGAGGAAGTCCAGGCGAAGCTTGACGCGGGCCTGCCCTACGTCATCCGCCAGAACAACCCGCGCGAGGGCGAGACGGTCTTCGACGACGAGATATATGGCGAGATCCGCGTCGACAACGCCGAGCTCGACGACATGATCCTGATAAAGTCTGACGGCTACCCGACGTACAATTTCGCGAACGTAGTCGACGACCACCTTATGGGCATCACCCACGTCGTCCGCGGCAACGAGTACCTCTCGTCGTCGCCGAAGTACAACAGGCTCTATGAGGCGTTCGGCTGGGACATCCCCACCTACATCCACTGCCCGCTGATAACGGACGAGGGGCACCAGAAGCTCTCGAAGCGCAGCGGCCACTCGTCGTTCGAGGACCTGATCGAGCAGGGCTTTCTGACCGAGGCGGTCGTAAACTTCGTCGCTCTTTTGGGCTGGAGCCCGGAGGACAACGTGGAGATCATGACGCTTGATGAGATGGTGGAGAAGTTCGACTACCACCACATGAGCAAGTCCCCGGCGGTCTTCGACTTCACGAAGCTGCGCTGGATGAACGGCGAGTACATAAA
>JAJQIQ010000081.1:23621-26562 GCA_021199135.1 Clostridiales bacterium
GAGGAGAAGGGCGTAAAGAACGGCTACGTCATGTGGCCGATCCGGACGGCGGTCTCCGGCAAGCAGATGACCCCGGGCGGCGCGACCGAGCTGATGGAAGTGCTCGGCAAGGACGAGTCGATCGCCCGCATAAAAATAGGGATAAACAAATTGTCTGCAGAAAGCTGAACCTTATATCAAAGCATTGTCTTTGAAAAAATTAAATCTCGATTTAATATAAAGCCCATAGGCAAAAATTAATTCCTGATTTAGCAATCGCAAGCGCCCTGAAACAATCAACACAATATCAGCACGGCCGGCGGCGCGTAAACGCGCCGCCGCCAATCTCAAGTTTTTCCCAAAGAAAGGCAAAACATGAATTTCAATCCATCACAGCAGGAGGCCATCAGCCACAAGGATGGCCCGATGCTTGTCCTGGCGGGCCCGGGCTCGGGCAAGACCGCCGTCATCACCCAGAGAACCATCAACTTGATAAAAAACTGCGGTGTGCGCCCCGAGCACATCCTCGTCATCACGTTTACGAAGGCGGCGGCGACGGAGATGCGCCAGCGCTTCGAGAAGGCGATGGATGGTCCTGCGCACGTGACCTTCGGGACGTTCCACGCGGTCTTCTTTACGGTGCTAAAGCACGCCTACCACTTCTCGCGCGACAACATCGTGACCGGCGAGCAGCGCTACCGCTTCATGCGTGAGATCCTCTCGCGCCACGACGTCCCCGACCGCAACGAGTCCGAGTTCATCGACAACATCCTAGGCGACGTCAGCCGCGTCAAAAACGACGGCACGCCGCTTGAGGAGTTCGAGCCGGGGCATTGTGAGCGGGAGGTCTTCGCCGACGTGTACCAGGAATATGCGAAAAGCCTGCGGCAGCACCGCCTCGTGGACTTTGACGACATGCTCACCTACACCTACGAGCTCTTTTCGCAGAGGCAGGACATCCTCGCGGCGTGGCAGGACAAATACCGCTACATACTTATAGACGAGTTCCAGGACATAAACAGGCTCCAGTACGACATCGTGCGCCTGATGGCGCGCCCACGCGACAACCTCTTCATCGTGGGAGACGACGACCAGTCGATCTACCGCTTCCGCGGCGCAAAGCCCGAGATCATGCTAGGATTTTTGGACGACTACCCCGATGCGCGGCAGGTGCTGCTCGACACGAACTACCGCTGCGTCCCGGATGTCGTCGAGGCGGCGGGGCGGCTCATACTGCACAACACCGAGCGCTTCCCGAAGGATATCACCGCGGCGCGCAAGCCCGTCTCGGAGGACTCCGCCGTCAGCTGGCACAGCTTTGAGGACATAAAGGAGGAGAACGACTTCATCACGAAGGCGATCCTAGGGGCGCTCGAAAACGGCGTGCCGCCGCAGGAGATCGCCGTGCTCTGCCGCACGAACGCCCAGCCCCGCCCGCTGACAGAGAAGTTCGTCGACTCGGGGATCCCGTTCTTCACGCGCGACGCTGTGCCGAATCTCTACGAGCACTGGATCTCGCGGGACATATTCTCGTACCTGCGCATCGCGCACGGCGGCAGGAACAGGGCGGACTACCTCTCGATAATGAACAAGCCCAAGCGCTACGTCGCGCGGGACAGCCTGATCAACGCGGAGGTCTTCTTCGAGGACTGGATAAAGTATTACGAGAGCTACCCGTGGATCGCCGAGAGGATTGGGAAGCTCATGCGAGAGATGAGGCTACTCGAGAAAATGCCGCCCTACGCGGCGGTGAACTTCATCCGGAAGGGCATAGGCTACGACGAGTTTCTGAAGGAATACGCGGGAGGGAGCAAGGAGAAGGAAAAGGAACTCTTCGGGGTCGCGGACGAGCTGGCGGGGAGCGCGAGCGGCTACCCGACGATGTTTGCCTGGACCGAGCACATCAGGGATTACAAGAGGCAGATGGAGAACATGGACAGCGCGCCTAAGGAGGCTCCGGAGGCGGTGACGGTCTCGACGCTCCACAGCTCCAAGGGGCTCGAGTACAAGATCGTCTTCCTCCTAGACGTCAACGAGGGCATCATGCCGTACCGCAAGGCGGTGCTCCCCGCGGACGTGGAGGAGGAGCGGCGGCTGTTCTACGTCGGGATGACGCGGGCGAAGGACAGGCTGTACCTGTGCAGCACGAAGAGCCGCGCCGGACAGACCCAGGAGCCGTCGCGGTTTCAAGGCGAAGTCAACGGTGAGGCACCCGCTTGAAGATCTCACACGGGGGCCCCGCTTAGGCCGCCAACGTTTCGGCGAGGCTTCTGTTCGCTGATAGAGCGTCGCTCACAATGAAGCCGTCGCCGACAACGTTCGACCCGCTCCCCCTGCCCAAAGATTGTGAGCGGGCGCCGCGATGTTTACTCGTCGTCCTGACCGACGAGTTCCTCGAAGCGGGCGGAGGCGCGGGCGTACTCGTCCTCGTCGTCGATGAACTCGACGTCGGGGATGCCCTCCGCGTCCTCGTGGTAGCGGTAGAGGTACACGTCGCCCTCGGCGTTCTCGTCGCCGTCCTCGTCGAGCGGCATGAGCGCGATGTAGTCCTTGCCGCCGCACTCGAATATCGTCAGTATCTCGCACTCGCACTCGCCGTCGTCGAGCTCAAGCGTGACGCGGATGTCGTCAATCTCGTCCTCCGTCACCGGCGTCGCCTTTTCATTTTCATTTAACATATTTTCCGACCTCCTTCATTCTTCCAGTAATCCCCCGCTCAACCACTATGCATCCCACAGCGACAGCAACCCCCCAACCCTCCCGTTTTCCACATATAATTCATACGGATACTTCTTCCGCGCCCGCTCGAAAACGTGGATGGGCGAGCGGCAATTGCACAACGTATAGACGCACCCGACACGGACATATTTCATCCGAGACGGTTTGACGAGCCTCGTGCGGTTCTTAGTGCTCGGCGCAGTACATAGCGGCTCGCAGACATGGATGTCTGCGAGAGGGAGAG
>JAJQIQ010000171.1 GCA_021199135.1 Clostridiales bacterium
ACGGCAAGGACTGCGTCATCATAGGCCGCAGCAACATTGTCGGCAAGCCGATGGCGCTGCTCATGCTCCGCGAGAACGCGACCGTGACCATCTGCCATTCGCACACGAAAAATCTTGCTGAGATATGCAGCAAGGCGGACATCCTCATCGTCGCGATAGGCAAGGCCAAGATGGTCGGCGCTGATTATGTGAAGGAGGGCGCGACCGTCATTGACGTCGGGATGGACCGCGACGAGAACGGCAAGCTCTGCGGCGACGTGGACTTCGATGCGGTCAAAGATAAAGCGGCTTACATCACGCCGGTCCCGGGCGGCGTCGGCCCCATGACGATCGCGATGCTGATGAAAAATTGCGTTGAGGCCATGAAGTTATATTCATAAAAAATTATATTTACATTTAATTTTTAATAAATCATGCGTAAGGAGAGGAAGATATCATGAAGTGCTTTTACTGTGGCAAGGATTTAAACGATGACGCGCTTTTCTGCCCCTACTGCGGCAAGAAGGTGGAGATGGTGCCCGAGTACAGTGTCTACGACGACGACTTCCTAAAGGAGGTGCTCGCGGAGGAGAACCAGGCGCAGCAACAGAAGGCCGATGGCACAAGCCCGGAGGGCGGCACGGCAAACCCGAGCGTCCCGGAAAATCCGGAGGACCCTGAGAACCCGGAAGATGCGGAGGAATTGGAGAAGACCGAGGCCGAGAAGAAGAAGATGCGGACCATGTACATCGTCTTCGGGTGCATAATTGCGGCGGTCGTCGTGGTTGTCATTGTCCTCATCGTCATGCTCAATACCAAGAGCAACAATGACGCATCGTTCGACTATCAAGTGCAGATGGCCGAGGAGGCCTACGCCGACGGCGACATCAACTCCGCGATCGAGCACTACGAGAACGCGCTCATCCTCGACTCTTCCAACCTGGAGATCCGCCTGATCCTCGCGCAGATCTATTATGAGCGGGGAGACTACGACTCCGCGGAGGACATGTGCCTGGAGATCTTGAAGAAGGACAGCGCGAACGCGGACGCCTGCGAGCTCCTCATACAGATTTACGAGATCCAGAAGGATTACGACGCGATAGTCGAGCTCTACGGCGAGGTCGACGAGAGCCTCTCCGACATGTTCGCGGCCTATGTGGTCACAGAGCCGGAGTTCAGCCTCGACGAGGGCACATATTCCGAGTATCAAACGCTCACGCTCTCGACGAGCGGCGACTATGAGATCTACTACACGACGGACGGCTCAGACCCGACGCTTCGGGGTGAGCGCTATACCGATCCGATAGAGCTCGACGAGAACGCGACGACATACACGATAATGGCGGTCTGCATGAATGACAAGGGGATATACGGCGACGTGGCGACGAGGACATACACGATAAACCTCTCCGCGCCCGACATGCCGATCGTGACCCCGGACGGCGGCGACTTCGGCGTCGAGACGACGGTGACTGTCACCGTGCCTGACGGCTGCAGCGCGTACTACACCTGGGACGGCACCGACCCGAACACGTCAAGCAGCAAGTATGACGGGCCGATCACGGTGCCGGAGGGCAACAACATCCTCTCCGTCATCATCGTCGACAATGACACGAACCTCTCGTCCGCGGTCTACCGCGGGAACTTCATATACTATGTGGAGGAGGAAGAGGAGCCGGAGGATGCCGATGACGGCACCGGCGACGATGTCACGGATGATGCCCCCGCCGACGATTCGGACACCGCGGAGGATTCGGACCTTTCCGAATAGGATTGTAGTTATCACGTGTGCGAGGGGGGGAGATGACCATGAAGAAAATCATAACCATAGGCCGGGAGTTCGGCGCGGGTGGCGGGGAAATCGGAAGGCGGCTGTCCGAGACGCTTGGGATCCCGTATTACGACAAGGACATAATCCTCAGGACGGCGATCGCGAACAAGAAGCTCGATCCCGAATTGGTGCGCAAGTGGGATGAGCGGGTCCCGAAGAGCTTCGGTTTTGCCCAGAGCCTGTTCGATTTCTACAACAGGCCGCTGGACGAGGAGCTGTGGATAGGACAGAGGGACGCGATCCGCGAGATGGCAAACAGGGAGAGTTGCGTGATTGTCGGGCGCAACAGCGACTATATCCTAGGCGAGTTCGACCACTGCCTGAAAGTGTTCATCCATGCAGATTTCCAGTGGCGAGCAAATCGCATGTCAGGGCTTATGGAGGAGGAGACCCCAATGCTGCAGGTCATGGCCGATGTCCGGCAGGTGGACCGCGCGAGAAAGCGCTACTGTGAGCATTATACCCATCAGGTATACGGGGATGCGAGAAATTTCGACTTGACGCTCAACACTGGAAAGCTCGGGATCGACCGCGCACTGGAGCTTGTGCTCGCCGCAGCGGAGGGAATTTAAAGGTTCTCCTTGACAAGCGACAAAAAAATATATATACTAACTGGGAGCATCAAAGGCGGTGTAAAGGTTAAGTTACACCGTCTTTTTTTCTTGGTGTTCAATACGGCACAGCCGAAAAGAAAAGGAGAGAAGACATGAAAAAGAAATTAGTGACAGCGGCCCTGGTGGCATGCATGGCCCTGTCCGCAGTAGCGTGCGGTTCGGGCAGCGATTCCGGCAGCAGCGCATCAAGCGGTTCGACGGAATCCTCATCATCAAGCGGCAAGACATGGATCATCGCGATGGACACCGTGTTCAGGCCGTTTGAGTACACGGATGAGAACGGAGATTTCGTCGGAATCGACGTCGACATCCTAAAGGCGGTCTCAGAGGATCAGGGATTTGACGTCGAGATCCAGAGCCTTGGCTGGGATGCGGCGGTGGCGGCAGTGCAGGCAGGCCAGGCCGACGCGCTTTTGGCGGGCGCGAGCATCACGGATGAGCGCAAGGAGTCCGGCTGGATTTTCTCAGACGGATATTACAATGCGACCCAGTCATTCGTCGTGGCGGAGGACAGCGACATCTCAAGCTATGAAGACCTCGAGGGCAAGAACGTGGCGGTAAAGAACGGCACTGCGGGCGCGGACTTTGCCGACAGCTTAAAGGACGAGTACGGATTTACCGTGACCGTTTTTGACGATTCCCCGACGATGTACCAGGACGTAATTCTCGGCAACAGCGCGGCCTGCGTTGAGGACACCCCGATCATGGCGGACAACATAAAGACCGGAGGCCTTGCGCTCAAGATCGTGGACGATTTGCACAACGACGGCGCCGACTATGGGTTTGCCATCATGAACGAGGACAACCAGGAGCTCCTCGACATGTTCAACGCAGGGCTGGCGGACATCAAGGCGGACGGCACGTACGACGAGATCATCGCTACCTATCTGGAATAGCAGTTTTGGAGCTTTTGTAAGAGGAGTCGGCAAATAAGGAGTATTTGAGCCCATGATTTACATTATTCAAGTATATGGAACCATGCTTTTGGCGGCGCTTGGGAAAACGCTTCTGATGACGCTGGCGGCCCTGGTCGCGGCGATGGTCATCGGCATGATCTTCGGCCTGATGAACGTGGGGCACGTCAGGGTGCTCAACCTGATCGGGACCGTCTATGTCGACGCCGTCCGCGGCGTGCCGCTGATCGTGTTGGCGTATTTCATTTATTTCGGCGTTCCGGCCGGGATACAGGGCATAGGATTTTCAGGTTTCAGGCTCACCGCGTTTCAGGCCGGGATGATCGCCCTTTCGATGAACTGCGGCGCCTATATGGCGGAAATCATAAGGGCGGGAATCGAGAGCGTGGACCGGGGGCAGATGGAGGCAGGAAGAAGCCTCGGGCTTTCATACGGCTCTACAATGGCTTTTATCGTCGTACCGCAGGCGGTTCGCACGATGATACCGTCGATCATCAACCAGTTTATCATCACCCTGAAGGATACGTCGATCTTGTCGGTGATCGGATTCGCAGAGCTGACGAACGTGGGCAAGACCATCATGGGCAATACTTTCAGGAATTTGCAGACATGGGCAATCATCGGCGTCATGTACCTTATCGTCATAGTAGCCCTGAGCAGGGTTGCCAAGCTGCTTGAGAGGAGGGTGAACCGTGGAAGATAGGGAGTGCAAGATCCATGTCGAGAATCTGAAGAAAAATTTCGGGAAGCTCGAGGTGCTAAAGGACATAAACCTCGACATATACGAGGGCGAGGTCGTGGTCGTCTTAGGACCGTCCGGGAGCGGGAAATCCACGTTGCTGCGCTGCATAAACAGGCTGGAGACGGCGACCGGCGGGCAGATTGTCGTAAACGGATACGACATAACGGACAAGCATACGGACATCAACAAGGCGCGGGAAAATATCGGGATGGTATTCCAGCACTTCAACCTGTTCAACCACCTGACCGTCCTGGGCAACATGACGCTGGCCCCCAAGCACCTTAAGACCATGAACAAGGCGCAGGCCCAGGAGGAGGCGCTTCGGCTTTTGCACCGGGTCAACCTTGACGACAAGGCGGACGCCTATCCAAGCCAGCTCTCCGGCGGCCAGAAGCAGCGCGTGGCCATCGCGAGGGCGCTCGAGATGAAGCCGAGCATAATGCTCTTTGACGAGCCGACGAGCGCACTCGACCCGGAGATGGTCGGCGAGGTGCTCGCGGTCATGAAGGAGCTGGCGAAGGACGGGATGACAATGATCGTGGTCACCCACGAGATTGGATTCGCCAGGGAGGTCGCCAGCCGCGTGATCTTCATGGAGGGCGGATATATCGTGGAGGAGGGCACTCCTGACGAGGTGATCCTGCACCCCAAGGAGCCCCGCACCATCGACTTCCTCAGCAAAGTTTTATAGGACATCAAACCAGCGCCCGCTCCCCCTTTCCAAGACTATGAGCGGGCGCTATCTTCATGCCACGACCCGCGGCGGTGCTTTGGTACGCCGATGAAGCGTCGCGCAGGAAAGTCGTCGCCGACAATGTTCGGCTCGCTCCTCCTTCCTAAGATTTTCGAGCAGCTGGAAATTTTTGCAATTTGGCTTCACATAGACAAATTTGCTTGACAATTGTGAATTTATATGTATAATATAAATATGGAATACATACGATTTGAGTGGGACGAAAATAAAAACCGCATAAACCAAAGAAAGCATGGCATATCATTTGATGAAGCGATATCAGTCTTTTACGATGAGAATGCGCTTGTGATAGATGACCCAGATCACTCGGATACAGAAGACCGGTTTATTATTTTGGGTTTGAGTGAAAATGCAAATTTGCTGGTGGTATGTCATTGCTATCGTTGCTCTGAAACTGTTATACGCTTGATTTCTGCAAGGAAAGCAACCAAAGAGGAAACTATGCAATATAATAAAATGAGGTGAGTTTATGAGAGACGAATATGATTTTTCCAATGCACGAAAAAATCCTTACACGAAACGTTTAAAGAAGACTATTACCATCAATCTGGATATTGACACAATAGATTATTTCAAGGGGTTAGCGGAGACATCGGGCATCCCATATCAGACATTAATTAATATGTATTTATCGGACTGCGCCGTGAATCACAAGAAGTTGCAGATTTCATGGTCATGATTCCCCAGTAGTCAAGAGCAGGGATTTCTTCGCTTATGGGTAGGATGCTAATAATTACGCACCGCCAAAGGTCGCATAATCCGCGACCCGAGGCGGTGTTTTTGCATGTAATCAAGGAGATATAAAAATTTTATAAAGAATATTAAAAAACTTGACCGGGGGGGGTACCGGTGTATCATATAAGCGGTGTGTTTTTGCCCATGGCGAGGCATCTGTTCGGGCATAATCAGGTAGGCAGCGGCGTTTTGCAGCAGGGCAGGGACACACGACACAAAAACGGATTCAAGGACAGGAGGAACGAAAAAATGTTAAACATCAAGAAAGCAATCACGGGCATCCTCGCGGCGGCAGTCGTCGTGAGCCAGTGTGCGGCGCCGGGCGCGACGGCGTTCGCGGCGGAGGCGGAAGATCATTGCTATTATGATAGCGTGGGAGATTGTTATTATTACACCGTAAACGATGATGGGGAGTCCGCGACGATTACGGGGTATGATGGCGAGGGCGGAGATGTTAGTATTCCAGAAGATATTGATGGGATGAATGTGACGAGTATTGGAAATGCTGCATTTGAGAAATGTTACAACCTGACAAGTGTAAAGATTCCAGACGGTGTGACAAGCATAGGGGAAAATGCCTTTGATCGTTGTGAAGACCTAACAAGTGTGATTATTCCGAATGGAGTAACAAGCATAGAAAATGAAACATTTCGTTTTTGCACCAGCCTTAAGGAGATAACAATTCCAGAGGACGTGGTAAGCATCGGCAGTTTTGCCTTTAGTTATTGCCAAAGCCTTAAGAGCATAACTATTCCAGACGGCGTTAAAAGCATTGGAGATAATGCTTTTGAAGAATGTGCCATTAAAAGCATTATACTACCAGACGGACTTACGAGCATTTTGGCAGAAACTTTTATGGATTGCGCTGATTTGATTAGCGTAACGATTCCAAAGAGCGTGACGAGCATTGGAGAGTGGGCTTTTTCCGGTTGCGTCAGCCTGACAGATGTATATTTCACAGGTTCTGAATTAGAATGGGATGCGATTACATTTGGCTGGATGAACGATGTGACTCGTGCCACCATCCACTACAACAGCACCGGCCCGGAGATTGGGAATAGCACTTCGGGCAGTACTGGCGAGTTCACCTCCAGCGGCGCGACCTACCAGGTCACCTCGACCGCGAATAACACGGTTAAGTTCGTGTCCTACAGCGGCACGGCAAGTAAGGCCACGATCCCGGCGACCGTGACGTATGGCGGCACAAAATACAAGGTCACGGCAATCGCGGCGAATGCGTTCTCTGGGAATAAAAATATTACCTCAGTTACCATCGGAAAGAACGTAAAGAAGATTGGCAACAAGGCGTTCAAGGGCTGCAAGAAACTCAAGACAGTCAAGATCAACTCCACCAAGCTCACCTCGGTCGGGAAGAACGCGTTCAAGGGAATAAGCTCCAGCGCGAAGATCAAGGTTCCGTCCGACTACAAGAAGGCGTACAAGAAGCTTTTGACGGCGAGCGGCTACACCGGGAAGGTGAAAACTTTGTAGATGACGCAAAATAATTAAATCTAGAATTAATATTCCAGCCTCTTGAAGGCCTCACCTTCGAAAAATTTTGTTTACAGATGTATTCGAGCGATGTATTATATGTAGAGAAGGGCAGCGATGCCTATAACATGTGTAGCCGCTCCCCGATATGCGGGCATATAAATGGTCGGGACTAAAATGTTGACGGAGCCTCACCATAGGGTGGGGTTCTGTTTTTTGAGGAGGAAGTTTATGAACGGGGCAAGAATGTTTTTCTTATCGAGTGGATATTTTCGAATTTTTCCAGATGAGGGTTTAATGAAGAACAAAGAGTCAATCAACGGAGTTCCTCATGACCGTCCTTGTTTCTTTGCTTTTGATGACGAAAACAGGCTCGCGACTGCGTAGCCCATAGCGGCAGATTGGTGTGTGCCCGAGCTACGGCTGGTAGATGCCCGAGCTACGCTCGACCATAAACGGCGCCAGGTGCCAGTGGCACCTGGCACCCCTACGGGGCGGGCGTGGTCTCCGCTACCGCTCCGGTCCGTGCCAAACACATGCCACTGGCATGTGGCACCGTAGGCAAGGCGCTCGTTGCACGAGCCCCTCACATCGCACGCTGGCGCACTTGGGACCGGTGCTTACCTCCGCCAGCGAGTCTCTGCGGATTTCGCACAGAGCACTGCGAAATGAAGTTTGGAGAGCACCTGCGCCCGCTCAAAATCTTGGGCAGGGGGAGCGAGCCAGCGAAGAGCACTGTGTACCAACCGCTCATGATTTTGGGAAGGGGGAGCAGGCCGAACGTTGTCGGCGACGGCTTTGTTGTGCGCGACGCCTTATCAGCGCACAAAAGCCTCGCCGAAACGTTGGCGGCCTAAGCGGGGCCCCCTTCGAAAGTCTTCGAGCGGGCGTGAATTATTCAATAAACTCGATTTTGTTAGTCTCCATCCGCGCAATCCGCGCGAGCGAGTACA
>JAJQIQ010000209.1 GCA_021199135.1 Clostridiales bacterium
ACATGTACTTGATCTTCTCGCAGGACCAGATATACCAGTCGGGGACGCCGTGCTCAGTCATGTCGGCCTTCCATGTCTCCCAGTTATCGCACTTTCCTTTCGCGACAGTGCCTTTGCGGACGGCCTCCATGATCTTGAACGACTCCTCGGAGTCCAATCCCATACTGATGAGATAGGTCATTATGTCATCCCTGGTGCATATCGCGGTCGAGATCGTCGCCTTGCCGCTCTTTATGAGCTCCTGCGCGTTGCCAAGCCACACGTCGGTCCCGTGCGCGAGCCCCGCAATCCTGATGAGGTCGGAGAACTCCTTCGGCTGCGTGTCTATGAGCATCCCCATCGCAAAGTCCGTGCCAAACTCCGGGATTCCCAAGGTCCCGAGTTTACAGCCGCTGATATCGTCAGGCGTGATGTCGAGCGCCTCCGTGTTCTGAAACAGCGTCATTACAGACGGATCGTCGAGCGGGATCTCGGTCGGATCTATTCCGGTGAGATCCTGGAGCATACGGATCATGGTCGGATCATCGTGTCCTAGGATGTCGAGCTTAAGCAAATTGTGGTCGATCGAGTGGTAGTCAAAGTGGGTCGTCACGATCCCGCACTCCATGTCGTTCGCCGGGTGCTGTATCGGCGTGAACGTCTCAATCTCCTCCCCCATCGGGAGCACGACGATCCCGCCCGGGTGCTGCCCTGTCGACCGGCGCACCCCGACGCAGCCCTGTACGATGCGGTCTATCTCGCAAGCCCGCTTGTGCACGCCGCGGTCCTCGAAATAATTTTTCACGTAGCCGAACGCGGTCTTGTCCGCAAGCGTGCCGATCGTCCCGGCCTTGTATGTCTGCCCCTCGCCGAAGATGACCTCGGTGTACTTGTGTGCCTTGCTCTGGTACTCGCCCGAAAAATTGAGGTCGATATCGGGCTCCTTGTTGCCCTTGAAGCCGAGGAAGGTCTCAAACGGGATGTCAAAGCCCTCCTTGGAGAGCGGCTCACCGCAGACCGGGCAAATCTTGTCCGGCATGTCGCAGCCGCTGCGGCCGGAAAACCCACGCACAAGCTCAGAGTCAAAGTCGCTGTAGTGGCACTTCTTGCAGAGGTAGTGCGCATGCAGCGGGTTTACCTCGGTGATTCCCGCCATCGTCGCGACGAACGAGCTCCCGACCGAGCCGCGCGAGCCGACGAGGTAGCCGTCCTCGTTCGACTTCCAGACGAGCTTCTGCGCGATTATGTACATGACGGCGTAGCCGTTGCTGATTATCGAGTTCAGCTCCCGGTCGAGCCTCTCCTTTACGATATCCGGCAGCGGGTCGCCGTACATCCTGTGAGCCTTGCTGTAACAGATGTCGCGGAGCATCTGGTCGGAATTTTCGATGACGGGCGGGCACTTGTCCGGGCGCACGGGCGAGATTTTCTCGCACATGTCCGCGATGCGGTTCGGGTTAGTTATGACTACCTCCTCGGCCTTCTCGCTCCCGAGGTATGAAAACTCCGCTAGCATCTCCTCGGTCGTGTGGAGGTAGAGCGGAGCCTGCTCGTCCGCATCCTTAAACTTCATCCCCGCCATTATGATGCGGCGGTAGACCTCGTCCTCCGGGTCTAGGAAATGCACGTCGCAGGTCGCGACGACAGGCTTGTTAAACTGTTCGCCGAGCTTTACGATCTTTTTGTTTATGTCTTTTAAATCTTCGTCGCTGCCTACTGGCGAGTCCTCCTCGCGGACCATGAACTCATTGTTGCCGAGCGGCTGGATCTCTAGGTAGTCGTAAAAGTCGACGAGGCGTGCGATCTCCTCGTCCGGCTGCCCGTTTAAAATCGCCTGATATAATTCCCCCGCCTCGCAGGCCGAGCCGACGAGGAGCCCGTCGCGGTGAAGCTGCAGCTCGCTCTTTGGAATCCTCGGCTTCTTGTGAAAATACTTGATGTGTGACGACGAGACGAGCCTGTAGAGGTTCGTCCGTCCCTGGTCGCAGGCCGCGAGTATTATCGCGTGGTAGCTCTTTGCCTTCTTGATATTGTCGACGGAGGATGCGGCGAGCGCGTTCACCCCGTCGAGCGTGTCTATCCCCCTGTCTTTGAGCATGTCGCAGAGCTTTAAGAAAATTTCCGCGGTGCACTCCGCGTCGTCAACCGCGCGGTGATGGTTTTCGAGCGAAACGCCCAAAGCCTTCGCAACCACATCGAGCTTGAAGCGTCCGAGCTGCGGCAGGAGGACACGCGACAATGTCACGGTGTCGACGATTGTCGGTTTGCACTCTATCCCTTGCTCCCTCGCGTCGTGCTTTATGAACGACATGTCGAAGTCCGCATTGTGCGCGACCATGACGCAGCCCTCGCAGAACTTCAGGAAGTCCGGCAGGATCTCCCCTATCGTCGGCGCGTCCATGACCATCGAGTCGTTTATCGACGTGAGCTGCTCGATGCGGAAGGGAATCGGAACCTTCGGGTTCACGAATTCCGAAAAACGGTCGACAATCTTCCCGCCCGAGACCTTGACCGCGCCGATCTCGATTATCTTGTTCTGGTTCGGTGAAAAGCCCGTCGTCTCGAGGTCGAATACCACATAGTCCGCCGTCAGGGACTGGTTTTTGCTGTCAGTGACTATGCCCTTTAAGTCGTCGACGAGGTAGGCCTCCACGCCGTAGATGACCTTGAAATCGTCATGCCCCTCCGCCGCGTGCATCGCGTCCGGGAAGGCCTGCACGGTGCCGTGGTCGGTGATCGCGATCGCCCTGTGTCCCCACTTTATCGCCTGCTTTACGATGTCACCAACGTCAGAAACCCCGTCCATGTCGCTCATCTTCGTGTGGCAGTGAAGCTCGACGCGCTTTCTTGCGGCGTTGTCCATCCTGGAGGACGTGAAGTCCGCCGCCTTCTTTATCCCGGCGATCGAGCCGATGGTGACCTCACCGTCAAATTTGTCGATGGAGGCCATGCCCTTAATCTTTACAAATTTTCCCGGGGCAATCTCACCTAGAAGCGACGGTGCCTCGTCGTTGCCGACGAAGATCTTGCAGACGATCGTGTCGGTAAAGTCCGTGACGGGGAAAATGATGATGGATTTGTCGTTTTTTATCTCCCGCCTGTCGACCGAGACGACCTTTCCCCTTATGATGACCTCGCCTATCGGCTCGTCAATCTTTTTTATCTCGGCCGCATCGCCGTCGAAGTCGCGCCCGTAAATCACGTCGGGATTTTTCGGCTTTGAACCCCCCTCGTACTTTCTCCTGAAATCGCCTTTTTTTTCGAAATTTTGGCGCAAATTTGCCGTCTTTGCAATTTTTCCGTCATTTGCAACTTTTCCGTCAGTCTCTGTGGAATTTGCATGATTTTCGCCTATACTATTGGTAGGCGATTGGGAAGAATCTTCCGCAATATCTTGTGCCTGGGGCGCATCTCCGTCAAAACCCTCCGAATTTTGCCCTGCATTTTCAAGCCGCGCGGTGATGGACTGCACCCGCGAGTGAATCTCCTTTTCGGAGTCGGCAATCCGCCCTGCGCCGTCCCGTTCGCGGAGCCTAGCCTCCACGATGAGATCGAGCCCGCAGCGCTCGCAGACGACTTTCTCCAAAAATGCAGTCAGTTCCCCTATCCGCGACTGCGCGACGATCGTCCCGTCGACGGTCATCACAAGGCGGCTGCCGTCAAATTCAAGCTCCGCCGTGCGCATCATATTGCAAAGGAGCTTGCTGTGCCTCTCGAGCTCGTCGAGCATGCTCTCCCGGTATATCTCGAAGAGCGACTGCGGCGTGTACTGCCCAGAGAGCGCAAAATGCTCGAGCACGCTGACCGCCACCTTCTCCTCGCCGAAGACCTGGGATGCAATCGCCTCCTCGAGCTTCCATATTTTTTTCTTGAATATGAGGCGGTTTGAGAGCAGGTAGATTCGCACCTTGTCGTGGGCGCGGTTCGTGCTCACCCTCGTCACCTCGGCATTCTCCAAGAGCCCCGCAAGCTCGCCGTCGAGCGCGAGGTTCGGGAACACCTCCTTAAACGGCTTTGTCATCCTGCTCACCCCAATGATCAAGTTCGTACCGCAGTGCGGGCAGAATCTCGTCCTCCCGCACTTTCTTTATGACCTCGCCGTGTTTCATGATAAGCCCCTCGCCCTTGCCGCCCGCGACGCCGAGGTCGGCCTCCCTGGCCTCGCCCGGGCCGTTTACGACGCAGCCCATGACCGCGAGCTTTATGTCGAGCGGGTACTCCTCCGCTATCTCCTCGACCTGGTTCGCCAGGCCTATGAGGTCGATCTGCGTCCTCCCGCAGGTCGGGCATGATATGACCTCGATGCCGCCCTTGCGCAGACCCATAGTGCGCAGGATCTGCTTTGCCGCATGGACCTCCGCGAGCGGATCCCCGGTCAGCGAGACGCGGATCGTATCGCCGATTCCCTGGCCTAAGATGAGGCCAATCCCTACCGCGGACTTTATGCTCCCGCTCATCAGCGTCCCCGCCTCGGTGATCCCGACGTGGAGCGGATAGTCCATCTGCTTCGAGATGAGCTCGTGCGCGCGCACGCTCATCATGACGTCCGAGGACTTGATGCTGACGACGAGATTGTCATAGCCCATGTCCTCTATCATGTGAACCTGCGCGAGCGCGCTCTCCACGAGCCCCTCTGCCGTGACGCCGCCGTATTTTTCGATGAGCTGCCACTCGAGCGAGCCGCTGTTCACGCCGACGCGGATCGGGATGTCCCGCGACTTGGCCTCGCTCACGACGGCCTTCACCCGCCCGCTGTCCCCGATGTTACCGGGGTTTATGCGGATCTTGTCCGCGCCATTTTTCATCGCAGATATCGCGAGGCGGTAGTCGAAGTGTATGTCCGCTACGATCGGGATATTGACCTGCTTTTTTATCTCACCGAGGGCCTGTGCCGCCTCCTCGCTGGGAACCGCGCACCTTATTATCTCGCAGCCCGCCCGCGCGAGCTCGTTTATCTGCGCGACCGTCGCCGCGACGTCCTCGGTCCTCGTGTTCGTCATCGACTGGACCGAGATTGGGTTCTTGCCGCCGATCTTCACGCCGCCGATATTTATCTCCCTGCTCTTTCGCCTCTTCTTCGCAACCGCCATAGCCGTCCGTCTCCCTTTTGTTAAATCTTGATTATATTTTTCTATTTGACAATGATTTGACGTATATCATTAAACATTATGACGACCATGAGCAGCAGCAGTACCACTATGCCCACGAAGTGGACCATGCCCTCCTTGTCGGGATCCACCCGCTTGCGCCTTATCGCCTCGATGATGAGGAAGACCAGCCGCCCGCCGTCGAGTGCCGGGAGCGGGAGCAGGTTCATGACCCCGAGGTTCGCAGAGAGCAGGATCCCCCAGTTTAGCATATTGAGGAACGCGTAAAAATACCCGTCCGTCGTCACCGATTCCTTGTATGTGTCGCCTATGCTCTTTACTATCCCGACCGGCCCGCTCATGTCGTTTAGGGACAATTGTCCGGTCACGAGCATCCTAAGGCTCTGGACCGTCGACCAGATCCAGTATTTCACCTCGAAAAAGGCGTTCTCCACCGTCTTAAACACCGAACCCTTCACGCGGACCGAGGAGTACATGAAGCCGTAGAGGTAGCCCTCGTTCTCCTCGCTGTACTCCGGCGTGACGCTGGCCGTGTACTTTTCCCCGTCGCGCTTGTAGGTGATCTCGACGGTCTGCCCCGGGTGGAAGAGCCCGTAGGCGCTGACCTCGCGGTAAAAGTGGATGTTCATGCTGCCCATCCGCACGATCTCGTCACCCGCCTGCATCCCCGCGGCCTCCGCCGGGTATCCCTCGATCACGTCCGCGATCACCGGCGCGTCGTAGCCTATGCAGGCTATGATAAAGAGCGACATGACAAACGCGAGCAGAAAGTTGAAGAACGGCCCCGCGAAGACGATGCTGATCCGTCCCCAGACCGGCTTCTTGCCGAAGGCCCGCTCGTCGTCGGAGTCCTCGTCCTCGCCCTCCATCATGCACGCCCCGCCGAACGGGAGAAGCTTTATGCTGTACTTCGTCTCACCCTTCTTGACCCCGACGAGCGTAGGTCCCAGGCCGAACGAGAACTCGTTGACCCGGACGCCGTTCGCCTTGGCCAGAAGAAAATGCCCCAGCTCGTGGAACAGCACCACTATGCTGAATACCAAAAACGCAATTACAAATCTCAAACCGTAAATTTCCTCCGTATGAAACCGTAAGTCTCCTGCTCCGTCCCAAGGATTTCATTCAAATCAGGATTCTCCACAAAATGGCAATTCTCCATCGCCTCTGCAATTATATCACAAATCTGCAGGAAACGTATCTCTCCATTTAAAAACATCTTTACCGCCATCTCGTTTGCCGCATTGAAAACGGTCGGCATGTTGCCGCCCCGTCCCATCGCCGAAAACGCGAGCGAAAGCCCC
Organism: Clostridiales bacterium; assembly: GCA_021199135.1. GTDB lineage: Bacteria > Bacillota > Clostridia > Lachnospirales > Lachnospiraceae > Roseburia. Next base: position 6,389 of record JAJQIQ010000209.1, read on the forward strand.
GGAAACGTCTCCAAATCCGGCCGCTCGAAGGAAAGCTGTCCCATCTCAAACGGGTCGAGCTTTTTCCCGTCATGGGCAAGCCGCCTCGGGTAATAGAGCGCGTACTGGATCGGGATGTGCATGTCCGGCGTGCCGAGCTGCGCCATCACCGCCCCGTCCACGTACTCGACTGCCGAGTGAACGACGCTCTGCGGGTGGACGACGACCTTTATCTGCTCCGCCGAGAGTGAAAACAGCCACCGCGCCTCCATGACCTCGAGGCCTTTGTTCACGAGCGTGGCCGAGTCTATCGTGACCTTCTTTCCCATGCTCCAGTTCGGGTGATTGAGCGCGTCAGCCGCCGTCACATTCAAGAGCTCGTCGCGTTTCTTTCCGCGGAACGGCCCGCCGGAGGCGGTGAGCCATATGTTTTTAATTTTGTTTCCTTCATTTCCCTGCAACGACTGGAAGATCGCACTGTGCTCGCTGTCCACCGGAAGTATCTTCACTCCGTATTTTTTCGCGAGCAGCATTATGATATGCCCCGCCGTGACCAGCGTCTCCTTGTTCGCAAGGGCGATGTCACGCCCCGCCTCAATCGCCGCGACCGTCGGGCGGATACCCATCATCCCTACCACTGCCGTCACGACCATCTCCGCGCCCGGGCACGTCGCCGCCTCGATGAGCCCGTCCATCCCGTATCTTATCGGGATATCCAAGTCCCTCGTCGCCGCCGCAAGCTCCCTTGCCGCAGCCTCGTCCCCGACGCTCACAAGCTTCGGCCGAAACTCCCGCATCTGCCGCTCCATCAGCGCGATATTGTTTCCACACGCCAGCGCGACAGCCTCGATGTCACCGTGCTCGCGCACGATGTCGAGCGTCTGCGTCCCGATCGACCCTGTCGATCCCAAAATCGCGATTTTTCTCTTCTCGCCTATCATTCTATCATCTCTTCAAAATCACAGGAAAAACTGCGCCAAATAAAACAGTATCGGTGCCGTGATGATCATGCTGTCGAACCGGTCAAGGATCCCCCCGTGTCCGGGGATCAGGTTCCCGTAATCCTTGACGTCGAAATTTCTCTTTATCGCCGACGCCGTGAGGTCCCCGACCATCGAGATCAGCGCCGCCACCGCCGCGATCCCCGCAAGGATCGCGATCTCCGCAATCCCAAGCTCCATCGGCTTTTTGAATACGGCGCAGAATATCACCGTAAGCAGCGCCGCGCCGACAACCCCGCCAATGGCGCCCTCTATCGATTTCTTCGGGCTGAGTTTCGGGGACATCTGGTGGTTCCCGAAAAACTTCCCCCAGAGCATCCCCACGCAGTAGGCGCAGGTGTCGCAGCCCCACGAGCATAGGAAGATGAGGAACGCGAGGTACATCCCCCGCTCCATCTCCCGCAGCCGGAACAC
>JAJQIQ010000117.1 GCA_021199135.1 Clostridiales bacterium
ATGAACGAGGTGTTCTCGCCGATGCCCGCGGTGAAGGCGATCGCGTCGACGCCGTTCATCGCCGCGACATAGGAGCCTATGTACTTCGCGACGCGGTAGGCGAAGACCTCACAGGCGTCGATCGCGCGCTCGTTGCCCTCGTTGCAGGCCACCTCGAGGTCCCTAAAATCGCTCGATACGCCGGAGAGCCCCTCGACGCCGGATTTTTTGTTGAGCACGCTCATGACGCCGGCGATGTCGAGATGTTCCTTCTTTGCGATGTACTCTACGATCGCCGGGTCGATGTCGCCGGAGCGGGTCCCCATCACGAGGCCCTCGAGCGGCGTGAGGCCCATCGAGGTGTCGACGCACTCGCCGTTTAACACCGCGCTTATCGACGCGCCGCCGCCGAGGTGCGCGACGATGATCTTTGAATTTGTTAAATCAAGATTTAAGAATTCGGCGCAACGCTTTGAGACGAAGCTGTGGCTCGTCCCGTGGAACCCGTAGCGCCTGACCTTGTAGTCCTCGTAGTAGCGGTAGGGCAGGCCGTAGAGGAAAGCCTTCCTCGGCATCGTCTGGTGGAACGCCGTGTCAAACACGCCGACCATCGGCACGCCCGGCATGAGCTCCTCGCAGGCGCGGATCCCGATGAGGTTCGCCGGGTTGTGGAGCGGCGCGAGCTCGTTGCACTCCTCGATTTCCCTCAGCACCTCCTCGGTGAGGATCACGGATTCCGAAAAGTTCTCCCCGCCGTGCACCACACGGTGCCCCACCGCGTGAATCTCGGAGAGCGATGAAAGCGCCCCGCTCTTTTCGTTTACGAGCTTATCGAGCACCATCCGGATGGCCTCCTTGTGCGTCGGCATCGGCGCATCCTCAGTCTCCTGGTCAAGCCCCGTCTTCTGGTAGACGAGCCTCCCGTCAATCCCAATCCTCTCGCAGATCCCCTTCGCGAGCACCTTCTCGGTGTCCGAGTTGATGAGCTGGTACTTGAGCGATGAGCTCCCGCAGTTGATTACTAATACATCCATTCTGTTCACCTCATGAAATTATGCTTAAAATGATAACGCGGATTTCCCCGCTTGCGCAATCTAGATTCCATCATACTATTTGCAGTGCCTAAAAGTCAAGTTTAACCTTGAGATTCTTTCTTTTTTTTTGCCAGACGCGACATTTTCTGGCAGAATCAGGGCTATCAATATGACTGCCGCCGCATAGATGGCCATGTGCGCGGTCGCCACGATGCTGTACGTGCCTTTCAGGTAGTGGTACGTGGGCAGCAACGACTGCACGAGCGGGAGGCTGCCGATGTCGATAAAGACTGGGCTAAGCGCCGCCGAGATGATGAGCAGCAGGGGGATGATGGCTCCGAGGCCGCGAATGGGGCGGACGATCACGGCAAGGATTGAGCTAAAGCCCGCCACCGAGAGGACGTAGAGCACCATTCGGAAAAGCTCGCCCCAGCCTCCCGTGAACGTCCCGGTGAAGATCATCCCGATATACGCCGCCAAGCCCGCGTCCGCCGTCGCCGTGAGGATGTAGAAAAACCTAAACGCGCTGCCGCAATTTACATTCGTCCATGAAAAAATCCCGTCCTCGGCGTCCCTGCGGTAGAACATCGCCGCCGCCAGCCCGCACAGCAAAACGAGGAGCGCGAGCATCCCGCGCATGGGCGAGGTGAGGTATGATGTCCCAGACACATTTTCCGACTCCTCCGTGACTTTGGTTCCGTCCAGGTAGGCGTAGCTTATCAGGTTCCCATCTACCTGCCACATTTCGTAGAGCTCCGCGAGCCGCTCCCCCAGCGCATCGCCCTGCTGGATGCGGCCGTCGGACTCGAGCGTTTTAAGCGCGACCTCATGCGAAATCCGCCCGTACAGCGCGCCGTAGACCTGCTCCCGCGCAAGGCGCACAAGCCCCTCGTCCTTCCGCTCAAATACCGTGACGACCGCATCCCCGTTGCCGCGCACGTAAGCCCTCACCGCCGCATCGAGATCGTCCGGGAAAATCCACAGGCAGTCCGCATTCCCCGTGCGCACCTTCTCTTTCGCCCCTTCAATGTCATAGACCTGCTCGTAGCGCACGGAGCCGTCCTTGTCCGTAAAATAGTCCACCACAGCCTGCGAGCCCTCATCGTCGCCGCAGTACATCAGCACGGTCATCACGCCCGCATCTTGCGATGAAATGAGGCGCATCCCGATCACCAGAAACGGCGTCAGGCATAGCAGAAACGTAAAGACATATTTTTTTATGAACCTCTTGTTTAAAATCGCATAAAGCCGCAGTCCACCGCGCAGCCTCCCCATGTCACACCCCCACTTTTTTGCGCCGCACAAATGCCGCCAGCGCGACGAACAGGGCCGCATAAATGACAAGGAACGCCGCCCGATATCCGATGTCGCCCGAAAAAATCACGTCACCCATGTACTCCATCCCGATTCCTGTCGGAAGGACTTTCGCCAGCGCGCGGACTACCTTCGGGAAATAACCAATCGGATAGAAGCATCCCGAGAGGTACCCGAGCACGATCGCTCCCGCGAAATTGCACAAAAGCCCCGCCACAAGGCTATCCGTGAGCGCGTACAAAAAATATATGAGCGCGGCCGAGCACAGCAGGACGGGCCAGTCCATGAGCCAAAACATCGGCGTTATGCCGAGAATGCCGTAGACCGAAGTCCCCGCCGCCACGCATATCGCATAAAAAATGGCGACGATCCCTGCCGCGCTTGAAAAAAGCAAGATAAAATGCGCTGCAAACTCTGCCACGGGCTGCGCCCACGAAGACAGACCGCGCGACGCCAAAAGCCGCGCCAGCGAGTAGTCCTTCTTTATGAGGAGCGGTGCGCTGTTCATGCCCCAGAGCAGGGCAAAGAGCACGGCTGCGGAGCAGGCCGCAAACTGACCCGCAGTAAGCTCCCTGGCCCCGTCCACCGTCTCCACGTCAAAAAAATCCTCCCTCGAGAGCACCTCGGAGAAATACGCCGCGTCGGCGGCGAGGGAAGCCTGGTATAGCTCCTCGCCCTCCAGGCCATTCTCGCCGTAAATCTCCTCGACGCTCATGCTCCCGGCCTGCGTCTCCGTGATTATCGAGGAGAGCGCGTCGGCAAACTCGCGCAAAAGCATTGCGGCCACCCCGGTCTTCTCCGAGTCGGTCACTACCGTCACCTTCAAATTTTCTCCGGTGTATATCGACATCAGAAAACCGTCCGGGACGACCACATACGCGCTCAGCTTGCCGCTCATGAGGTCGGCCTTGGCCGCATCCTCGTCATCCTCCTGCAGAAATTCCACCGAAAAACGCGAGGAGTCGTACGACTCGATCAGTGAGATCCCCATGGCGACTATTCGGTCCTCCTCGTCGTCGACGATGCCGAGGCGAGCCCTCTCAAGCGACGCGTCCGATTCCCCCAGCCTAAGCTGCAAAAATATGAGCAGGGCAAACACGGCAGCGAGCGCAAGCGTCATCCCGAATATTACCGGGAACGCCCGCAGTGCCTGCCATAGCCTTACTTTTAAATATTGCCAGAAAAATAGCATGACTGTCCCCGCCCGTCACAAAAGTGACGCCAGGCGCGCATCGTCCCCGTCGTAGTCGTAGGGGCAAAGTGCGCCGTCCTTCAGTATGTGCCACTCGTCGCAGAGCCGAAACTCGCCCGCGTCGTGCGTCGCCAGCAGCGCCACGCCGCCCCGCCCCGTAAAATCCTTGATGTAGCGGTCAATCTGCTCCCGGCACACCAGATCGAGCGCGGCGGACGGCTCGTCCAAAAGCAAAAGCTGCGGACCGTGCGATACCGCGCAGCTTATGCAGAGGCGTTTTTTCATGCCGCCGGACATCTTTTTTGGCGGGACGCGCAAAAAGGCGTCCACGCCCATCATTGCGGGAACGCCATTTATTAAATCCTGTTTTAACTTTTTAACATCATCCCGGTACCAAAATTTCAGGTTGTCCCAGGCCGTCAGCTCCTCCATGAGCGGCAAGCCCTGCGGCACATAGCCCACCACACTCCTTCTTTTCGCGCGGTCTGAGAACAGGTCGGCTCCATCCCACAGGAACTCGCCAGCATCCGGCGCAAGAACCCCGGCCAAGACAGACAGAAGCGTCGACTTCCCACAGCCGTTCGCGCCCAGGATGCCGACGCAGCACCCGCGCTCCGCCTCAAGCGAGACGTCCCGGAGCACCTGTTTTTTCTTGAAATTTTTTTTTATGCCGCAAAGCTTAAGACAGGCCATCTCATCCTCACCAGTAGAGCATGTACTCCATCTCCTCTTCGAGTTCGGAGAGGAGGTCGGACGGCAGGCCAATTTCCCCGAGAATGTCAAAAAGTTTCTCGTAGTCGAGGCCGTATATGTACTCGTCAGCGTCGTCAATGCCGTACACGGTGTCCGATGAGCCCGGCGCGCTGACGCTGGCCGTGCTCTTGTACGACGTGTCGAATGAGAGGGACCCGAGCGGGGAGCCGTTCAGCAACAGGGACATCTCGGCGCTCATCCCCGACGATGAGCCCTGCGCCGTGATCCCGAACGATATCAGGCTCGCGTAGGTCCCCAGGTACCTGCTCCCCAGGCTGACCGTGAACGTGCCGTCGAGATAGCCGTTTTTGAGCTTGTCCCGGTCGAGGTCGCTCACGGATATGGTCGCCAGCGCCTCCGCCTCGTCCTCGGAGGAGGTGATGTCGCCGTCGTAGATTTTGTATGCGCCGGACAGGCTTTTATTCGTCTTTATGCCGCTGCCGGAAACCGAGACGGCGTCATAGCCGGACCCGGCCACGAGCTCGAGTGCGAACTTATTGCCGGACAGCGGCTCCTTGTATGAAAAAATCTGGTACTCCTCTCCCCAGTCATCGTCCACGTAGCTTACGGTGCGGCCGATGACCTCGTTTCCCTTGCCGATGTATACCTGCATCTTGAGGTACTCGCTGTCGCCGTAATAATATGAGTCCGACAGGTCCTCCTCAAGCTCATCCAGCGCGTCCAAAAGCTCCCCGTACAGCTCGTCGCCCTCGAATTCCCTGTAGCCCGACATGAGTTCCATATCGTCGGCCAGCTGGTCGCAGATGGACTGAAGCTCCTCGTCGGACTCGGCCAGCTTTTTTATGTCGCTGACCATGTTCGCCACGTCGGACATGGTTATCTTTACCGTGAGGACGGTGCACTTCTCGGACACCCCGTTCACCGTGAGCGTGTCACTGGTCTTTGAAACCATCTTTACGTCCGCTATCGCCGCGTAAGCATATTTCAGGACGAGTTTTTTGAGCGAGGAGGAGTCCGGGAAATAGTCGGACAAATTCAGCTCCCCGTCCGCAAATGCCGACGCGTCCACACCGTAATCATCACCGGCGAGGTCAACCGTCAGGTAAGCGCCCGAGAGCTCCGGAATCTGCAGGTAGAGCTGCGACGCGTCGTCGATGTATCCCGTGAACGTCAAAAGGTCACTGCCGCCCGCCGCCAGCGCTATCCGCATGTCTGAGGAGGACGCGCCCGACTGGCGGTCAAAGGACAGCCCGATATCCTTGAGGTTGCTCAGGTCCATGTCCGCGTACGACGACAGGAGCGAGAGGCCGGAGCTGTCGATGGAGAGCTCCGCGTCCACGTGCATCCCGCCCGTTTCCACGGATTTCTGGGCCGAGGCGGCGTTTCCGTACCAGTTCGACAGGTCGCCCGCCTTGTCGTCGAATTCTTTCTTATCGACATAGGCATAATATGCCTTCGCGGAGCCGAAATGCTTCAGGAAAAATCCCGTCGTCGCCCCCGAGACCACCGACGCCGCCGCGACCACCACGACAACGACCACTACCGCCGCTGCCGCGATCGGCCACTTCCTTCTCTTCTTCACCGGCTGGGGCGCGTAATATCCGCCCACCGGCGGCTGCGCGTCAGCGCTTTGGTACGCCGCATTTGCATCGGGCTGCGCGGTCGCGCCCTGGTTCACCGCTCCTGCCTCGGGCTGCGCGTCCTCGGCCTGGTTTGCCGCAGTCGGCGCAGATACCGGAGCTCCGCAAGCGTCGCAAAACGCCGAGCCCTCCGGGATTTCCTTCCCGCAATTTGTGCAAAACATATGTTTCCCTCCTATTTAATCAAACTTAACCAAACTTCGGCCATGCCCGGTCCCTCGGGCGCTCCCGCGCCTTGAGAAACCAGAACGAACACAGTAGTTCTCAATATTTCAGTTTTCACCATATGTAGCTAGAATTTCTGTCGCCCACTGTAAAATTTCACTTGCATATTGAATGGCCTCGTCAGCATGTCTATCCTCAAGAAACAACTCATTGGGATACCTAACTGACACGCCATACGGTGTTAGCGTATCAGCGTAATCATAAAATTTGTTTTCTATATCAACCTTATCTTTTAAATGCTTAGCCACTCCCAAATCAGTAACCGCCATATCATGCCACTCTTTAGTTTCCGGCATCATAGAGCAATACCCCCTTCCTATATACTTCATTCTCTATAGAGGGGATTTCTTTCCGTTCCTCAAACCTGCTTCGCGTCCCAACCAGAATATCCACCGGATGCCTCTTCACGCTGCGAACTGCTTTATATGCCTTGACAGTCTCTGATGCGAGATCGTTGATTTCATCTCTAACAACAATATAAAAATCGAAATCGCTCTCCAAATCATATGAATTGTCGGCATACGACCCAAATAGATATATCCTCAACGGCAGAAGACTATCTACAAAAAGAGTTTTCAATTCCTCAATTTCTTTCATAGGCATATCAAATGCGCCCCTTTTTTTAATGACCTTATTGCGCTTCTCATTTTTTTCACGGTAGCATTGACCATCTCTAAAAATTCTTCTGCAACCATTATACATGGTCTCATATTCGGTGTCAAATATTTTGTCGCATTCCGTCTACGGCGAAGAACACGTAAAGCCAGCCGACAGCAGCACCCGCCTCGCCGTAGGCGACTTAAAATGCGGGTGCTGCCGTTACATTTCAGATGTCAGATGGCTGACGTCTGAAATGTAACGGGTACGGATTGTGCGCCTGCTCGAAGGTCTCAGATGTGGCCCCGCTTGGGTCGCCAACGACATACCAGCCGCGCGAAAGTCTCATGAGGGGGCCCCGCTTGGGTCGCCAACGTTTCGACGACGATTTCCTGCGCTGATAAAGCGTCGCGCAGAAAAGTCGTCGCCGACAACGTTCGACCCGCTCCCCCTGCCAAAGATTGTGAGCGGCTGGTGTGAACGTGCTCGAGCTACGGTTGGTGAGTGCCCGAGCTACGCTCGACCACCTTCCGTGCCAGCCCATTCCGAAAGCACTTCGTGCTTAGGGCTGGCACTCTCGACCACCAACGGCGCCAGGTGCCGGCTCCCAGTCCCGATAGGGGCTGGGTCCGTCGGAGACTGGCACCTGCTAGGCGCGGACCGAAGCGGAGATGGTCGGTGCGTTCTTAAGCACCGACGCCCCTCTGGAAGAGCGTAGACCCGGTCCATTCCGAGACTTGAGCACACGCCATGCAATGCCCCTACGGGGCGGGCGTGTGCGTAGGCAAGGCGCCCGTTGCACGAGTCCCTCACATCGCGCGCTGACGCGCTTGGGACCGGTGCTGGTGCGCAGCACCTTCACTAGCTCGCTCCCCCCCAGCCCAAGATTTTGAGCGGGCGCATAAGTGGCATGCCGACTATTTTGTCAACTCCTGATACATTTTCATCAGCTCCCCCACACAGGCGGACTCGCTGGAGAAGGCGGGGCTGTCCTTCGTAAAGCCGTAGGCCTCCATCACCGCGATGTCGTTGGCCTGGTGCGC
>JAJQIQ010000070.1:0-4185 GCA_021199135.1 Clostridiales bacterium
ATTACTGTAACAGTGACAGTACGCCCTGGTTAGAGGTGTTCGCCTGAGCGAGCATTGCCTGACCAGCCTGAGCCAGAATGTTCGTCTTGCTGTAGTTAACCATCTCAGTAGCCATATCGGTATCACGGATCTGAGACTCTGCACTCGTGGTGTTCTCAACTACGTTGTCCAGGTTGTTGATCGTGTGATCCAGACGGTTCTGGATAGCACCGAGGTTAGACCTCTGAGCGGAAACCTTCTTGATGGCCTCCTCGATAGCGTCGATAGCGTAGGTAGCGTTCGCACCAGAAGTGTCAACCACGTTGATGTTCTTGATGCCAAGGCCAGCGCTGTCCATCGTGGAGATGGTCGTCGCGATCTTGTTGTTCTCGTCAGCGTCCGCGCCTACATGGAGCGTGAACTGCAGGCCCTGCGTAACCTCAACAGTACCCTCGCTGATCGTGAAGGAAATCTGGGTAACCGCGTCTGCTACTGAGTAGTAAGCGCCTGTGCCCAAGGAGCTTGTGTACCCTACGATGTTATTGTTAGCGCCTGTGTAGTTGCAATTAGCAGTCGTAGCCTCGTAGCCCGCGTCGGTGCCGACTGAGCTGGCCTTGATAAGCTCCTGATAAATCAGGTCGTACGCCTTCTGAGCGGAAATGACGGATGAGTCGTTGTCGCCAACGCCGTCAGGCGTGTTCTCAACCATCGCCACATAGGTCTGGGTGCCGTAGATTACGGTGTCGCCGTCAGAAATCATAGCCGCGATGTCAGAAGCGCTGTAATAGTTGTCGGTGTTGTCATCCATCGTCGCATCTTCTTTTACGGTGTACTCGATTCCGTTGATGGTGACGGTCTCGTTCTCGCTTGCGTTAGAAACCGCATCCTTGATGGTGTCGATCGTGGTGCCGATGGTGTAGCCCTTAGATCCGATCGTGATGGTGTCGCCAGCCTTGAGAGCGGTCATAACGAACGTAGCGGTGCCGGTGCCTACGCCGAGGAGAGTTCCCTCGATACCTGCGTCCTTAGCGGTGATCTGCACGGTGCTGGTCTTGCCGTTGCCCTTAAGGAGATAGGTCTCGTTGAACTTCGTGGTCTCAGCGACACGGTCGATCTCGGTGGTCAGCTGATCGATCTCGTCCTGGATGGAAGAACGGTCTGAATCGCTGTTCGTGCCGTTCGCAGCCTGAACTGCAAGCTCGTTCATACGCTGAAGCATGTCATGAACTTCGGTAAGCGCACCCTCTGCCGTCTGAACTGCTGAAATGCCGTCCTGAGCGTTTGAGGAAGCCTGTGTAAGTCCACGAATCTGCTTGCGCATTTTCTCGGAAATTGAAAGGCCAGCCGCGTCATCTGCCGCACGGTTGATCTTGTAGCCACTGGAGAGCTTCTCAGTAGAGGAAGCCTGAGACTTCGTGGTGATGTTGAGCATTCTGTTGGCGTTCATCGCCTGCATGTTGTGTTGTACTACCATAATATTTACCTCCGTGTGTTTTCTGCGCTACCGCCTGTCGTCGGCGGCTCCCGCGCTGCTTTTTCCGAAAATCCTTTCTCGGAAAATTGATGGGTTATTTATAACGAACGGCGCCCCTAGGTTAGCGCCGCCATTATTAAATTCAAGCTCTGCGCCATATCCGTCCTGCGCTGGGCTGCTCCCCTTTTTTGGAGAGTCTTCCTTTCTTACACCTTATATATCGGACGTGCTTTTTCATACTTAACCCCGAATCTGAAAATTTTTGGGGTACCTCACAAAAAATTTTAATCCTCGCCGAACTTCTCCTCCACGACGCGGGCGAGGCTTGCGACCTTGACGTCGTCGGCGAGGTTGATGAGCTTGACGCCGGAGGCGATGCGGCCCCGGAGGGCGGTCTCGCTCACCTTTAGGCGGATGATGATGCCCTCGGTCGTGATCAGCATGATCTCGTCGTCTATGCCGACGGACTTCACGCCGATGACGTTGCCGGACTTCTCGGTGATCTTGTAGTACTTCACGCCCTTGCCGCCGCGGTTCTGCGCGGTGAACTCCTTTATCAGCGTGCATTTGCCGAGGCCCCGCTCGGAGACGATGATGACGGCGTCGCCCTGGGAGGCGAGCTGCATCGCGATGACCGCGTCGCCGTCGGCGAGGTTCATGCCCCTGACGCCCATCGTCGTGCGCCCGGTCGTGCGGACGTCGGTCTCCCTGAAGCGGATGCACTGGCCGAACCTTGTAAATAGGAAGATGTCCTCCGTATCGTCCGTCACCTTGACCTCGATGAGCTTGTCGTCATCGCGGAGGCTTATCGCGGCGAGGCCGACTTTCCTAATGTTCTCATAGTCGCGGATTGGCGTCTTCTTGACGAGGCCGTTCTGCGTCGCCATGAAGAGGTATTTGTCCTCGCCGTACTCGCGGATCGGTATCGTCGCCGTGATCTTCTCGTCGGGTTGCAAGGGGATGAGGTTCACGATCGCGGTCCCGCGCGAGGTGCGGCTCGCCTCCGGGATCTCGTACGCCTTGAGCCGGTAGACACGCCCCATGTTCGTAAAGAACATCAGATAATTGTGGGTCGTCGTCATCAGCATCTCGGCGATGTAGTCGTCCTCGATGGTGTCCATGCCCTTTATGCCCTTGCCGCCGCGGTGCTGGCTCTTGAAGTTGTCGGTGCCCATCCGCTTGATGTAGCCGAGCTTCGTCATCGTGATGACGACGTTTTCCTCTGGGATCAAATCTTCCATGGAAACTTCTGACTCGTCGAAGCCGATCTGCGTCCGCCTGTCGTCGCCGTACTTGTCCGCGACCTCGAGGATTTCCGTGCGTATTACCATGAGAAGCTTCTTCTCGTCCGCCAGTATTTCCTTGAACTCGGCGATTTTCGCCAAAAGCTCCTGCAGCTCTTTCTCGATCTTCTCGCGCTCCAAACCTGTCAGTGCGCGCAGCCTCATGTCCACGATCGCCTGCGACTGCGCGTCGGAGAGCTCGAACCGCTCCATCAGTGCCGCCTTCGCGTCGGCGGTCGTCCTGCTGCCGCGGATTATCTTTATCACTTCATCGATATTGTCGAGGGCTATCATCAACCCCTGCAGTATGTGCGCCCGCTCCTCCGCGCGGTTCAGGTCGTACTTCGTGCGGCGCGTCACGACCTCCTTCTGGTGGAGAAGATAGTTGTCGAGCATGTCGTAGAGGTTTAGTATCTTCGGCTCGTTGTTTACGAGCGCGAGGTTTATCACGCCAAACGTGTCCTGGAGCTGCGTGTGTTTATATAGAAGGTTTAAGACAACGCTCGGGTTCACGTCGCGGCGGAGCTCGATCACGATCCTCATGCCATCGCGGTCGGACTCGTCGCGCAGGTCGGTGATGCCGTCAATCTTTTTCTCTTTGTGCAAATCCGCAATTTTCTCTATGAGCCGGGCCTTGTTCACGAGGTAGGGAAGCTCCGTGACGACGATGCGGTTCTTGCCGTTTTCCATCGGCTCGATGTCCGTCACCGCGCGGACCTTTATCTTGCCGCGACCTGTGCGGTACGCCTCGTTTATCCCCGCGGTCCCAAGTATTATGCCGCCGGTCGGGAAGTCCGGCCCCTTTACTATGGAGATAAGTTCTGAAATATCAGTCTCTTTGTCCTCGATGTCGTTGTCGATCAGGCGCACGACCGCGTTTATGACTTCGCGGAGGTTGTGCGGGGGGATGTTCGTCGCCATGCCGACCGCGATGCCGGTCGTGCCGTTGACGAGGAGGTTAGGGAACCGCGCCGGGAGCACCGTCGGCTCCTTCTCGGTCTCGTCGAAGTTCGGGACGAAGTCGACCGTGTCCTTGTCGATGTCCTGGAGCATCTGCATGGAAATCCTTGAAAGACGCGCCTCGGTGTATCGCATCGCCGCCGCGCCGTCGCCGTCGACCGAGCCAAAGTTGCCGTGGCCGTCCACGAGCGGGCAGCGGAACGACCAAGGCTGCGCCATGTTCACGAGAGCGCCGTAGATCGAGCTGTCGCCGTGCGGGTGATATTTTCCCATCGTATCTCCTACGATGCGGGCGCATTTGCGGTGCGGCTTGTCGGGCGTGTTGGAGAGCTCGATCATCGAGTAGAGGACGCGGCGCTGCACGGGCTTGAGGCCGTCGCGCACGTCCGGCAGCGCACGGCTCGCGATGACGCTCATCGCGTAGTCGATATAGGAGGTCTCCATGGTTTTCTTTAAGTCAACCTGCTGTATTTGGTCAAATATTTTGTC
>JAJQIQ010000070.1:4285-7616 GCA_021199135.1 Clostridiales bacterium
AGGTCTCCATGGTTTTCTTTAAGTCAACCTGCTGTATTTGGTCAAATATTTTGTCGTCCACTCGCGTTTCCTCCTGTGAATACTACATTTATCAATAAAATTAAATCTAAATTAAATTTCTTACCAGTAGTCATTAAATATCTAAGTTTTGGACGTACTTCGCATTCTCCTCGATGAACTCCCTCCGCGGCTCGACCTTGTCGCCCATCAGCGTCGTGAACGTGACGTCGATCTCGGAGGCGTACTCCTCGTCGTAGATGACCTGCTTTAGGATTCGCTTCTCCGGGTCCATCGTCGTCTCCCAGAGCTGCTCGGGATCCATCTCGCCGAGTCCCTTGTACCGCTGGACCTTGTTGCTCGAATCACGGCCTATCTCCATCATGATGCTGTTCAGCTCCTCGTCGCTGTAGGCATACCAGACGCCCTTGTTCTTCTCGACCTTGTAGAGCGGCGGCGTCGCGAGGTAGACATGCCCCTGCTTAATGAGCTCCGGCATGAAGCGGTAGAGGAACGTCAGCATCAGCGTCGCGATGTGCGCCCCATCCACATCTGCATCGGTCATGATGATGATCTTGTCGTAGCGGAGCTTTGCGATGTCGAAGTCCTCGTGGATTCCGGTGCCGAACGCCGTGATCATCGCCTTTATCTCGGCGTTGTCGTATATCCGGTCAAGCCGGGCTTTCTCGACATTCAAGATTTTCCCGCGGAGCGGAAGTATCGCCTGGGTCGCGCGGCTTCTCGCGGTCTTCGCGGAGCCCCCCGCCGAGTCTCCCTCGACGATGAAAATCTCGCAGTGCGACGGGTCTTTGTCAGAGCAATCCGCCAGCTTCCCTGGGAGCGCCGTACCCTCGAGCGCAGTCTTTCTGCGCGTCAGGTCGCGGGCTTTCCTCGCCGCCTCCCTCGCGCGCTGCGCGAGCAGGGATTTCTCGCAGATGTTCTTCGCGGTCTCCGGGTTCTGCTCGAGGAAATAGGTAAGTTTCTCGGATACGACTGAATCCACCGCGCCGCGAGCCTCGCTGTTGCCGAGCTTCTGCTTGGTCTGCCCCTCGAACTGCGGCTCCTCGATCTTTATGCTGATTATCGCGGTGAGCCCCTCGCGGATGTCGTCGCCGGTGAGCGGCGGATCATTTTCTTTCAGTATCTTCGCCTCGCGCGCGTAGGCGTTGAACGTCTTCGTCAGGGCGTTGCGGAAGCCTGCGAGGTGCGTCCCTCCCTCGGGAGTTATTATGTTGTTCACGAAGCTGAACGTAGAGTCGTTGAACGAGTCGTTGTGCTGCATCGCCACCTCGACGTAGACCCCATCCCTGCTGCCCTCGCAGTAGATCACGTCGTCGTAGAGCGGCTCCTTGCCGCGGTTTAGATACTCGACGAACTCCTTTATGCCGCCCGCGTAGTGGAACTCGTGGTGATGCTCGCTGCCCTCCCGCGTATCTATGAGGACGATGCGAAGCCCTTTTGTCAAAAACGCCGTCTCGCGGAGCCGCTGCTTTAGAGTGTCGTAGTCAAAGACCGTCTCCTCAAAAATCTCAGGATCCGGCAAAAATGATACCTTCGTGCCGTGCTTGTCCATCTCGCAGTCGTCGATCACGCGCACCGTCCCTTCCGGGATGCCGCGCTGATAGCGCTGGTAATAGACTCTCCCGTCGCTGTAGACCTCGACGGAAAGCCACTCGGAGAGCGCGTTTACGACCGACGCGCCGACGCCGTGGAGGCCGCCGGAGACCTTGTATCCCCCGCCGCCAAACTTGCCGCCCGCGTGGAGCACCGTAAACACTACCTCGAGCGCGGATTTTCCCGCCTTGTGGTTCGTGCCGACCGGGATGCCACGTCCGTCGTCGACCACGGTGATGGAATTGTCCTGCCCGATCGTGACCTCTATGTTTTTGCAGAAGCCAGCCAATGCCTCGTCGACCGCATTGTCCACGATCTCGTAGACGAGGTGATGAAGCCCGCGAGCGGAGGTGCTGCCGATGTACATGCCGGGACGCTTGCGGACCGCCTCAAGCCCCTCGAGAATCTGGATCTGGTCTGCGCCGTACTCCGCGCCGTAGTCGGGATTCTTCACTTCCTCCTCGATCTTCGACATTTCTTCGCCATCACCGGATTCTGTCACATTTTCTTCCGTTTTTTTATTTGTATCTTCTTTTACATCAATTTCGCTCATTGTCTCTTCTGCTCCCTGATTTACACTTTTCTCACTCATCGTCTGTGCCTCCACCAGTGCTCATCATCGAATTTATTGCCTCCGTCACATTTCCCTCTTTCACTAAAAACACTTTGTCCACGGGGAAGCGGTTCTTCACGAACTCCTCGAGCCCCGTGCAGGTGATAATTGTCTGAATATTTTCAATGCTGCCGAGCAGGTAGTTCTGCCTGCTGCTGTCGAGCTCAGATAGCACGTCGTCGAGGAGCAAAACCGGCGTGCTGTGTATCAGCTTCTTCACGAGCTCTATCTCTGACAGTTTCAGAGAGAGCGCCGCCGTACGCTGCTGCCCCTGCGAGCCATATTTTCGGATGTCGATGCCATCTACCGTAAAGCGGATGTCGTCGCGGTGCGGGCCGACCGTCGTCTGGCAGAGTCTCATGTCTTTCTCGCGGACTTCCCTCACTGCCGCCTCAAACTCGGCTTTCTCCACATTTTTCTCATAAGATAAGAATAATTCTTCCCTGCCACCAGATATCTTTCTGTGAATATCAGAAATCATCATATCTAGGCTTCTTATAAAGTCAGAACGCTTCTCTATGATCCTTTTTCCATACTTTATCAGCTGCTCGTCCCAGGCAGGGAGCGTGCCAATCAATTCCTTCTGGTATACCAAATCCTTCAGCAGCCTGTTCCTCTGGTTTAGCACCTTGTTGTACGCCGCGAGGTCGGACAGGTACAATTTATCTAGCTGGCTGAGTTCGAGGTCCATAAACCTGCGCCTCTCGCTCGGCCCATCTTTTATGATGTTGAGGTCCTCAGGTGAGAAGAAAACTATGTTTAATATTCCGAAAAGCTCAGAAGCCCTCTTTATCGGAATCTTGTTCACCGCCACTCCCTTCGAGCCTCGCCGCCGAAGGTGCATGTCTATCTGGTATTCCCTCTCATTCTTCTCGACGACGGTGCGGATGTGAGCCTCCTCCTCGTCGAACCGGATCATCTCCCGATCCTTGCTGCCGCGGTGCGATTTCGTCGTCCCGCTCACATAGGCCGCCTCGAGGATGTTCGTCTTTCCTTGCGCGTTATCGCCGTAGAGGATGTTCGTCCCGCCGTCGAAGTTTATGTCCAAACTCCCGTAATTGCGGAAATTTTTCAGTTCAATGGAGCGGATCTTCATTTCACTATCTC
>JAJQIQ010000093.1 GCA_021199135.1 Clostridiales bacterium
CGAGCACGAACGCGTAGCTCCCTTGGAGAAGGTTCATGTGGAACACGCCGAAGAGGATCGCCTGGAAAATGTTTGCGATCCAGAACGGGAACACTTTCCCCGCAAGCCGCATCGTGACCCCGCGGAAGAGAAGTTCCTCGCCGATCGGCCCCAAAATCACGGAGTAGAGGATGAGGAGCACGGTGATGTTGGAGCCGTCCATGCCTGCGGTTTCCATGAGCCGCTCGTACTGCTCGAGCCAGCTCGGGAAGATGGACGAGATGAGCATGATGAAAAAGCTGCAGAAGAACTGCGCTCCGGGCACGAGCACGATGATTCCGACGACCTGCAACGGGTCGAATGTCCGTCGCACGTCGGGCCGGAAATTGCCGCCGAGCTTTTTTTGGTACCAAAATCCGAAGACCGCTATGTTCATCACGGCGAAGAGAGCCATTATCCCCATCTCAAACTGCGTGTCGGTCATGAGCGTGAGCAGGCTCTCGAGCAGGTCGTAGGCCGACCTGATCCCGGAGGATGGCATAGCGAGAATGAGCGCGCCCATCCCGATGAGGAAGAACGTCGCCAGGAACTGGAACGATATCGAGAGCAACGTCGGCAAAAACCCGGCGAAGAAATAACCAACTTTTTTCATGAAAAACCTCCTTGAAAGTAACAACTATTATAGCACAGAAAAATTTTTCTGCAATAAATTGTTTACTTTAAAGTGTTAAAGTGATACTATATTTCCATGATTTTGAACGGACGGAGGGGATTGCATGGGCAGGAACCTTAGGACAGGGGCGGTGGATCAGCTGTTTGACGCGGTGCTCAGTCTGCGGGACAGGGAGGAGTGCTACTCCTTCTTCGAGGACGTGTGCACGGTAAACGAGATCCTGGCGCTCGCACAGCGCCTCGAGGTGGCGCATATGCTCCGGGAGAAACGGACATACGCGGACATAGCGGAGGAGACCGGCGCGTCCACCGCGACGATAAGCCGCGTGAACCGCTCGCTGAACTACGGGAATGACGGCTACGACATGGTTTTCTCGCGCATTGGGCCGTCGGGGGAGTGACGCGGTCAGCTGCCCTCGGCCGCGCCCTCGTCTGTTTCGGGAGCCATGTTGTCGATGACGCTCTCGATTACCATCTTTTTGATGTAGACGTCGAAGCTTAAAAGGCAGATGAAGCTGAAGGCCTCGAGGAAGGCGTGGTCCTCCTCCGGGAAGTCGGCAAACGTATCGTGCGCGATCCTGTACTTTTTGGCGAGGTCCTTGAGGAGCTTCTGCGACTCGGCTTTCTCGATGCGCAGGATCTCGTCGTAGACGTCGGTCATGTCGGGGCCGTCCCCGTTGCCGAAATACCGCTCGGTGAGAGGCCCCAGGATCGTGTGGATGTCGCTTATGCTCAGGATGTTCTTGAAATAGTAGATGAACAGCAGCGTCAGCACGTGCTCCTTGGAGTATTTCTTCTTGTCGGGGGCGGGCAGGAGGTTGTTCTTGGCATAGTTGTTTATCATGGTCTTGGTCAGGATCTTGTCGGACTCGTGGCGCTTGCTCGCGGCGAGCTGGTCGTCGAGGAACGTCGTCACCTGGTCCATGTACAGGCCGATGTCCGGGACGTCCTCGGTCTGGATATAGTCGACGGATTTGAGCCGTTTCAAAAGCGCCGCCAAGAATTTTTTAACATCGCTCTCCATGCTATCACCTCACGCGTCCATGATATGGTATCAAAAACCAGATGTCAATGTAAATTTTTGACATGATGCGGCATAAAGATAAAATTTTTGATACACCAGGGGACAAAATCCCGTCAATACATGCTTGCATGCAATTGACGGGGCGCTAAGCGCCGGTGGCGCTTGTCTAGCGCGGACCGGAGCGGAGCGTAGACTTTGGGACCCTAACAAATATGAGCAAGTAGCGCACCATATGCCGATGGCATATGGTGGGCGATGCGCCCGCAAGCGGGCACATTGCAGGGATTGCGAATGTATGCCTGATTTCGAGAGTGCGTAGCACGAAGAAATCAGGGGTGTATCATTGAACTTTGGTGAAAGAAAAAACAAGAGGGGAAGAAAATGAATTTACTCGAAGGACTTAACGATGAGCAGAGGACTGCCGTGATGGCGACGGAAGGGCCGCTCCTAATACTTGCGGGCGCGGGCAGCGGCAAGACGCGGGTGCTGACGCACAGGACGGCCTACCTCATCGCCGAGAAGGGAGTAAAGCCCTACAACATCCTCGCGATCACGTTTACGAACAAGGCTGCGGGTGAGATGAGGGAGAGGATTGACCGCCTGGTAGGGATGGGCTCGGAGAGCATCTGGGTCTCGACGTTCCACTCCGCCTGCGTGAGGATCCTGCGCCGCTACATCGACCGCATCGGCTACGGCAACAACTTCACGATCTACGACTCCGACGACCAGAAGAACATAATGAAGTCCATCTGCAAGCGCCTCGAGATCGACACGAAAATCCACAAGGAGAAGTCGTTCCTCGCGGCGATATCGGCGGCGAAGGACGAGATGGTGGGCGTGGACGAGTTCGAGGCGCGGGCGGCGGGCGACTACACGAAGCGCCGCCAGGCGCAGGTGTATCGGGAGTACCAGAACACGCTGAAAAATTGCAACGCGCTCGACTTTGACGACTTGCTGCTGAGGACCGTCGAGCTCTTTCGGGCCGACAGCGAGGTGCTGGAGAGCTACCAGGAGAGATTTAAGTACATCATGGTGGACGAGTACCAGGATACGAACACTGTTCAGTTTGAGCTCGTGCGGCTCCTCGCCGGGAAGTACCGTAACCTCTGCGTGGTCGGCGATGACGACCAGTCGATCTACAAGTTCCGCGGGGCGAACATCTACAACATCCTGCACTTCGAGCAGCATTTCCCCGACGCGACGGTCGTCAAGCTCGAGCAGAACTACCGCAGCACGCAGAACATCCTCGACGCGGCGAACGCCGTCATCGCCAACAACACCGGCCGCAAGGAGAAGAGGCTTTGGACGGACAACGGCACCGGGGACAGGGTCAGGCTCGTGCAGGCGGAGAACGGCTACGAGGAGGCCGACTACGTCGCGCGCGACATCGAGAGCGGCGTGAGGACAGGCAAATACCGCTACGGCGACTGCGCCGTGCTCTACCGGACGAACGCGCAGTCGAGGCTTTTCGAGGAGCGCTTCATCGTATCAAACATCCCCTACCGCATCGTGGGCGGCGTGAACTTCTACGCGCGCAAGGAGATAAAGGACCTGCTCTGTTACCTGAAGACGATCGACAACGGCAGCGACGACCTCGCGGTCCGGCGCATAATAAACGTGCCGAAGCGCGGCATCGGGAACACGACAGTGGGCAGGGTCGACGCCTGGGCGCAGCAGGAGGGACTGGGCTTTTTTGAGGCGCTCCGGCGGGCGGACGAGATTCCCGGCCTCGGGAAGGCGGCGGCGCGCATAGATTCCTTCGTGCTCGTCGTCGAGGCGATGAGGGCGAAGGCGAAGATGCTCTCGGTGCCGGAACTCCTCACGGAGGTCATAGACATGACCGGCTACAGGGACGGCCTCAAGGCGGAGGGCACCGAGGAGGCGATGAGCCGCATCGAGAACATCGACGAACTCCTGACGAAGGCCGTGGATTATGACCAGGGCGCGGATGAACCCACGCTGGGAGGATTCTTGGAGGAGGTCGCGCTCGTCGCGGACATCGACAGCCTCGAGGAGGACAATGACTATGTGGTGCTCATGACATTGCACAGCGCGAAGGGGCTCGAGTTTGAGAACGTGTACATGACGGGCATGGAGGAGGGGCTCTTCCCGAGCTACATCTCCATACAGGCCGAGAACCCGGATGCCGAGGTCGAGGAGGAGAGGAGGCTCGCCTACGTGGGGATAACCCGCGCGCGGGAGAACCTCACGCTCAGCTGCGCCAAGAGCCGGATGCTCCGCGGCGAGACGAGGCGCAATGCGGTGTCGCGCTTCGTGAGGGAGATCCCGCCGGAGCTTTTGGACGGCGAAATCCGCGAGCGCGAGGAGCCTGCGTTCAGCGAGCGGCTCCTGCGAAAGGAAGAGAGCACGTTCCAGAAGGCGAGGAAGGAGTTTAGGAGCACCCCCATATATATGGAGGTCGGCGCACAGCGCGATTTCGGCAGCGCGAAGCTGGCCGGGGGAGAGCTCACGTACGGCGTGGGCGACAGGGTGCGGCACATAAAGTTCGGCGACGGCGAGGTCAAGGCAATCGTCTCCGGGGGGCGCGACTTCGAGGTGACGGTCGATTTCGACCGCGCCGGGACGAAGAAGATGTTCGCCTCGTTCGCGAAGCTCAAAAAAATATAGCGCATTTGCAAATTTTTATTAGGAAAAACGGAAGAGGTATGGTATAATGGTTTCATCAAATTTTGCAACGGAAGGAGAGGCTGCTATGAAATCAGTTGAAGAGAAGCTTAGGGAGTTGATTCACAAGGAGGAGCTGGAGGAAGAGGAGAAGAAGAAGCCGTCGAAGGTGCTGATCCTGTTCGCTGTCATCGGGATCATCGTCGCTGTCGCGGCGGCGGCGTACGGCATCTACCGTTTCCTCACCCCGGACTACATGGACGACTTCGACGACGACTTCGATGATGAGTTCGACGACGACTTCTTCGAGGACGAGGACGACGAGCCGGAGGACAAGAAGGAAGACTAAGCGGAGCAAGTATCATAGTTTAACAGTTCAGAGAGCAGAACGAGGGACCGCGAGAGCAGTCCCTTCTTCTATGGCCGAAAATGGCCGCTAGGGAGCATTATATTATGAAAAAAGGGGAAATCATAGAGGGGACGGCTGTCTCGGTCGCGTTTCCCAATAAGGGCACCGTGCAGACGGACGACGGGGAGCGCGTCCTCGTAAAGGGCGTCATAGAGGGGCAGCGCGTGTCCGCGCGAATCGGCAAGGCTCGGCACGGAAAGCTAGAGGGGCGGCTCTTTGAGGTGCTTGAAAAATCGCCGCTTGAGACGGCCGAGCCCTGCCAGCACTACAGGGACTGCGGGGGATGCAGCTACCAGACAGTTCCCTATGAGACGCAGCTTAAACTGAAAGAAGAGCAGGTGAAAAAGCTCCTCGCCGGGGCGCTGGGGACGAAGGATTTCCCGTTTTTGGGGATAAGCCCGAGCCCTAATGAGGCTGGCTACCGCAACAAGATGGAGTTCACATTCGGCGACATGAAAGAGGGCGGCCCGCTGACGCTCGGGATGCACAGGCGGGGGAGCTTCTACGACATCGTCACCGTGGATCGGTGCCGGATCGTCGATGGGGATTTTAGGGCGATCCTGTCCGCGACGCTTTCGTATTTCTCGGAGAGGGAAATCCCGTACTATCATCGGATGCGCCATCTGGGCTACCTGCGCCACCTTCTCGTGCGAAAAGGTGCGAAGACCGGCGAGATCCTCGTGGATTTGGTGACGACGGGGCAGACGGGCGAATTGGGAGACGGGCAAAATGAACGTCGTTCATTTTCAGAAACCCATTCAGAAAACAATTCAGGGAAACCAGAGGAAGCCCTGCTTATGGGTTGGGCTTGCGCGTTGAGATCGCTTGACCTCTCCGGCAAATTGGTCGGAATCCTGCACACGCGAAACGACAGCGTGGCCGACGCGGTAAAGGACGAGGGGACGGAGGTCCTCTTCGGGCAGGACTTCTTTTTTGAGGAGCTTCTGGGGCTCAGGTTCAAGATCACGCCGTTTTCTTTTTTCCAGACGAACTCGCTAGGCGCGGAGGTGCTCTACGGGACCGCGAGGGAGTTCATCGGGGATTCTTTGGCTCCAGGCGGCAGCGTGGTCTTCGACCTCTACTCCGGGACCGGCACGATCGCGCAGATGCTCGCCCCCGCGGCGAGGAAGGTCATCGGGGTCGAGATCGTCCCGGAGGCGGTCATGGCGGCGCGGGAGAACGCGAAACTCAACGAACTTTCCAACTGCGAGTTCCTGGAGGGGGACGTGCTGAAAGTCCTAGACGAGATCGACGAGCGCCCGGACTTCATCGTGCTCGACCCGCCGCGCGACGGCGTCCATCCGAAGGCGCTCGGGAAGATCATCCGCTACGGCGTGCCCCGGATGGTCTACATCTCCTGCAAGCCGACGAGCCTCGCCCGCGACCTGTCCGCCCTCACGGAGGGAGGCTACACTGTCAAAGCGGTGAAGTGCGTCGACATGTTCCCCTCGACCGTGCATTTAGAGACGGTGTGCCTGCTGGCGCGCTGACTAATCCGCAATCAGCACCCCCTCCTCGTCAAACTCTGCCGTCCCGAACGGCGAGGAGTACTCGTTCATGAGGGCGATGATGTTTGATTTCTTATCGCCGGTCGCGACGGTGGGCTGGAAATCGTTGTAGCCGTCCGCAGAGCTCAGGCGGCAGGGGATGATGCTTGCGTCGATATTGTCAGCCTGAAGCTCGCCGTCACTAAAAGTGAATGTCTGCTGAAAGATCACCGTGTTCTTGTCGTCGGGGTTGCGGTTGCCGCCGAAGCAGAAATTCCCGAGGCTGTAGCAGATGACCTTGCCGCCGTAGACCTCCACGCCCTGGAGCACGTGCGGATGGCAGCCAAGGATCAGGTCAGCCCCGGCGTCGATGAGCGCGTGGGCGGTCGTCTGCTGGAAATCCGACGGGTAGTATTCCCGCTCGATCCCCCAGTGACAGCAGGCGATGACAATTGCCGCGCCATTATCTTTTAATTCCTGAATCTGCGCTTCCATGTTTGAGACCGTCTCTGCCGACTGCGACAGGAGGCTTGCGGAGACGAGCCCGACTTTTATCCCGTCTTTCGTGGTGTACACGGCGGACTGCGCGGAGTATGCGTAGGTGATTCCCGCCTCCTCGAGCACGCTCTTCGTCTCGTCGAAGCCCTCCTGCCCGTAGTCCATCGTGTGGTTGTTGCCCAGCGAGCACGCCTCGATGGAGCCTGAGGTCAAGATGCCGACATACTCTGGTTTCCCCTTTAAATTGTATGTCTTCTCCACGCGCTCCGTCGCGTCGGTGAGGACGCACTCGAGGTTTACGACGGTCAGATCGTCCGCCTCGAAGATATCCCTGACCCCGTCAAAAAAGTAGTCCTCGCCGTAGCTGTCGTAGTATGAGTCGAACGACCCTGAATAGCCCTGCTCCTGCGTGACGCCGAGCGTGCAGTCCCCGGCGGCGGAGATGGTAAGCGTCTGCATGAGCGGCTCGGGCTCCGCCTCCGTCTCCTCGGGCATATTTTCCGTCTCAGTTTCCGCAGTCACCTCAGAATTTTCCGCATCGCTTTCCGTCGTCTCATTTTGTGCTTCACTGGAAATTCCTGCGGAATCCAAATCCCCGCCCGCCGTCGCATTATCGCCGAATCCGCAGGAGGCCAAGATAAGCGCACACGCCATGCACAGGATAAGCATTATTGAGGTTAATTTTATTTTTCTGGTCTTCATATAATGTTCTCCCCCATGAGCGCCCCCATCACCCCGCCGGTGAGGAGGCGGTAGCCGAGCTCGAAGAATTCGTCCTCGGGCATGTCCT
Organism: Clostridiales bacterium; assembly: GCA_021199135.1. GTDB lineage: Bacteria > Bacillota > Clostridia > Lachnospirales > Lachnospiraceae > Roseburia. Next base: position 7,485 of record JAJQIQ010000093.1, read on the forward strand.
GGCCGCAGTCGTGCCAGTGCTGGAGGTAGCCGATCACGGCGGGATAGGCAAAGGCGGCGACGTAGTCGAAATGCTCGGGGAG
>JAJQIQ010000032.1 GCA_021199135.1 Clostridiales bacterium
GCGCGGGCGGCGTACGAACAGTGGCTTGCCGACCCGTATTTTGACGGGGACACGAAGGCGGAGCTGTCCGCGATAGCGGGCGATGAGGCGGAGATCACGGACCGGTTTTACCGCAGGCTGGAGTTTGGCACCGGCGGGCTGCGCGGCGTGATCGGCGCGGGCACGAACCGCATGAACGTGTACACCGTGCGGCAGGCGACGCAGGGGCTGGCGAACTACATCATCTCGCAGGACGGACAAAAGAAGGGCGTCGCGATCGCGTTTGATTCCAGGAATTTTTCGCCCGAATTTGCCGACGAGGCGGCGAGGTGCCTGGCGGCGAACGGCATACACGCCTATATTTTCGAGAGCCTGCGCCCCACGCCGGAATTGTCTTTCTCGGTGCGGGAACTTCACTGCATCGCGGGCATAGTCATCACGGCGAGCCACAACCCGCGCGAGTACAACGGCTACAAGGTATACTGGGAGGACGGCGCGCAGATCACTCCGCCGCACGATAAGAATATTCTCGCGGAGGTGGCGAAAGTCACCTCGTATGACTCCGTGCGCACGATAAGCCGCGCGGATGCGGAAAATGCCGGCCTCTACACCGTCATTGGGAGCGAGATAGACGACCGCTACATGGAAGAATTGAAAAAGCAGTCGATTCATCCGGAGGTCATCCGCGAGATGGCGGACGGGATAAAAATTGTCTACACGCCGCTTCACGGCACCGGGAATCTTCCGGTTAGACGGGTGCTACAGGAGTTAGGATTCACTAAGGTCTATGTCGTAAAGGAGCAGGAACTGCCGGACGGAAACTTCCCGACGGTCTCTTATCCCAATCCGGAGTCTCCGAAGGCTTTTGAGCTGGCCCTTAAGCTGGCAAAGGATGTGGACGCGGACATCGTCCTCGCGACCGACCCTGACGCGGACCGCCTGGGCGTATACTGCAAGGAGACGAAGACCGGCGAGTATGTCTCATTTACAGGAAATATGTTGGGAATGCTTATCGCGGAATATATTTTGCGCGAAAAAACTGCGATCGGCACGATGCCGGAGAACCCCGCGCTTGTCACTACGATCGTGACGACCGACATGGCGAAAGCCGTCGCGGCCGCATACGGGGTGGCCCTCATCGAGGTGCTGACCGGCTTCAAATATATCGGCGAGCAGATCAAGTTTTTCGGGGAGAACCATTCGCACAATTACGTCTTCGGACTGGAGGAGAGCTACGGCTGCCTGGCGGGGACTTACGCCCGCGACAAGGACGCCTGCGTCGCGGTGATGATGCTCTGCGAGGTCGCGGCCTGGGGCAAAAAGCACGGGAAGACTCTATGGGATATGATGCTCTCAATGTATGAAAAATACGGCTACTACCGCGAGGGACTGGAGACCAAGACCTTGAAAGGCATCGACGGCGCGGCCGAGATAAAAAAGCTCATGGACGACGCGCGGCAGAACCCGCCGAAAGAACTGGGTGGCTTTAAGGTGCTCGTCGTGCGCGATTACGAGGCGGACACGAGGAAGGATTTATCGACTGGCGAAGTCACGCCGACCGGCCTGCCGAAGTCGAATGTGCTCTACTATGAGCTCAGCGACGCCGCATGGTGTTGCATGCGCCCGTCGGGGACCGAGCCGAAAATAAAATATTATTTCGGAGTCAGGGGAAATTCGCTTTCTGATGCAGAAAATAAACTCGCAGGACTTAAAAAAGATTTGCTCGGGGAGGATTGATTATGCCTATTATTTATGACGAGGCGCACCGCGCCTTCAAGCTCGACACGCCGCACACCAGCTACGTCATCGCCATCACGGACGACGAGGGATTTCTCGGCCACGCGTACTACGGGGCGAGCGTTTCGGACACGGATTTAAGCCACCTTTTAAGGATAGACGAGCCGCCGTTTGTCCCGTCGAAAAATGACAGGGAGAGGGGATCTTTTTTGGATTCTTTCCCGAGCGAATATCCGGGGAACGGGGTCGGCGACTACCGCGAGGGGGCGGTGTCCGTGCGGGATGCAGACGGCCATACCGCAGTCTCCCCGCTCTATGTGGGATATCGCATAGAAAAGGGAAAGCCAGATCTTCCTGGCCTTCCCGCGACATTTGGCAGCGGGGACGAGTGCGAGACGCTCTTGATTTTTGCGGACGACAGGTCTCTCGACCTGCATTTCACGCTGCGCTACACGGTGTTCTCGGACTTGGATGTGATTGCGCGCAGCGTCATCGCCGAGAACCATTCAGACAAGCCGATTTACCTCACGAAAATAATGTCGGCGAGCATCGACATGGACGACCGCGATTATAAAATGCGCACCCTGCACGGCAGCTGGGCGAGGGAGCGGGTGCCGGGACTTGCCGACATAAGCTACGGCAAGCAGGGCGTAGGCTCCGTGCGCGGGGAGTCCTCCCACCAGGCGAACCCGTTCATCGCGTTGGAGTCCGCGAACGCGACGGAGACGGAGGGAGAAATATACGCTTTCCACCTCGTATATTCCGGGAATTTTATCGCGCAGGTGGAAAAGAGCCAGTTTGACTCGCTCCGCGTGATGGTCGGGATAAATCCGCAGGAATTTTGCTGGAAATTAGAGCCAGGCGAGACCTTTGACGCGCCGGAGTTAGTCATGACTTACTCGAACGAGGGGCGCGGAAAAATGACGCGAACGCTGCACGACCTCTACCGTGGACACCTCATCCGAAGCCCCCACCGCAGCCAGAAGCGTCCGATCCTCATAAACAACTGGGAGGCGACTTATTTCGACTTCGACACGGAAAAATTATTGCAGATTGCCCGTGTCGCGAAGGAGTGCGGCATCGAGATGCTCGTCATGGACGACGGCTGGTTCGGGCACCGCAGCAGCGACGATTCGAGCCTCGGCGACTGGGTTGTAAATGAAAATAAGCTCCCCGGCGGGCTTAAATATTTAGTGGACGAAGTCAATAAAATCGGTCTCAAATTCGGCATCTGGTTTGAGCCGGAGATGGTCTCGCCGGACTCCGACCTCTACCGCGCGCATCCCGACTGGGCGATCGCCATCCCGGGGCGCGAGGCTTGCCTGTCGAGATGCCAGCTCGTGCTCGACCTGACGCGGCAGGAAGTGCGCGACTATGCTTACGAATCGCTCGCCGCGATACTTCGCAGCGCGAATATTTCCTACCTGAAATGGGACATGAACAGGCAGCTTTCCGACCTCGGCAGCGCGGCGCTCCCGGCGGACCGACAGGGCGAGATTTCGCACCGCTATATGCTCGCGGTATACGAGATGCAAGAGCGGCTTGTGCACGATTTTCCAGACTTGCTTTTTGAGAACTGCTCCGGCGGCGGCGCGAGGTTCGATCCGGGCATGCTCTATTACAGCCCGCAGATCTGGTGCTCGGACGACACGGACGCCGCGGAGCGGCTGATCATCCAGGAGGGCACGGAAATGTGCTATCCGCTGTCTTCTATGGGCGCGCATGTCTCCATCTGCCCGAACCACGCGGTGGGCAGGGTGACGCCGTTTGGCACGAGGGCGAACGTGGCGCTCGCCGGGACCTTCGGTTACGAGCTGGACATCACGAAGCTCTCGGACGAGGAAAAATCCCAGGTGAGGGAGCAGGTCAAGCTCTACCACAAATACAACGACCTGGTCCGCGAGGGGGATTATTACCGCGTAGCCTCCTACGCCGAGAACCGCCTATGGGACTGCTGGGAAGTCGTATCCAAGGACAAGTCGGAAGCCCTCGTCACCTATGTGCAGGTGCTGGGGCGGCCGAATGTGCACAGCAGAAACTTGAGGCTCTTGGGGCTGGACGGGTCTAGGCGGTATCGCGTATATATTCAGAATGACGATTCATGCCAGGCTGAAGAAGCCGAAGAAATTTATCGCGGCGATACGCTCATGCACGCCGGAATCCAGATGCCGCCCCTCTGGGGAGACTTTAGGTCCGCTCTCATACATTTGACGGCAGCAGACCAGTAAGGAGAAACACAGTTATGGCGAAATCGGTCAGGCTTATAGATATCGCAAAGAGGGTCGGCGTAAGCACTGTCACCGTCTCAAAGGCGCTTTCTGGCAAGTCCGGGGTCAGCGAGGAGATGCGCAGAAAAATAAAGGCGATTGCCGACGAGATGGGGTACCGTCAGCCGTCGGCGCAGCGCATTGCGCAGGAATCCAAAAGTTATGACATCGGAGTGCTCATCGCGGAGCGCTATGTGCAAAAGTACGAATCTTTTTATTTAAAAATGTACCAGCAGGTGGCGACGGTTGCGGTGGGGATGGACTGCTTTGCCCTGATTGAAATAGTGTCGGCGCAGAACGAGGGAGCCGCTGAGATTCCGAAGATGATACGCGACAGGAAAGCCGATGGCATCATAGTCATCGGACGGTTTATAGACGAGTATCTGGACATGCTGGAAAATTTGGACGACGTGCCTCTTTTGTATCTGGATTTTTTTGACGAGCGCAGGGAGACCAACGCAGTCATCTCGGACAGCTATTACGGGATGTACCGCATGACGAACTATCTTTTTGACATGGGTCACCGCGACATCGCATACGTCGGCACCCTGACGGCGACGACTTCCATCACGGACCGATATTTCGGGTACGCTAGGGCGATGCTCCAGCACGGCGTGCCGCTCCGCGACGATTGGTGTATCCCCGACCGCGACATTCCCACCGGGATCACTGACCTGAACGGAATGATGAAATTGCCGGAGGATATGCCCACCGCATTCGTGTGCAACTGCGACCTGACGGCCAGCGAGCTGATAAAAAAATTGTCGGCGCGCGGCCTGCGCGTGCCGGACGACGTGTCGGTCGTGGGCTTCGACAATTTTCTTCCACCGGGACGGTGCGACGTGCCCATCACTACCTACGAGGTGGACATGAACCAGATGGCATTTGTGGCTGTCCGCCGGATGGTGCGCACACTCGAGCACAAGCCGGACCCTGCCGGCCTGCGCATCGTCGAGGGCCGCATGGTGGAGAAGGCGAGCGTGAGGAAACTTGAAGTCGCGACGAACGGTCGAAATTAGGGAACGAACGGCATTGACTGACAAAAATTTGGTGTTACAATAAAATAGCATAAGAGAGGGTTTATACTGCGAGGAAGAAAAACCATGGCTTTTATGGTTGGAATATGCGACGACGATGCCTGGACACGGGAGGATCTGAAAAGAAAAATATTTGAACTGAAGCCTGATGCGACCATGCGGACATATGCAACGGGTGAGCGCTTGTTGTCGGATTGCACAGAATTCGATATGTTGTTTTTGGATATTGAGATGCCAGAAATTGACGGCATGGAGGCTGCTAGATATTTGCGCGGGCAAGGGGATAAGGCGCGTATTGTTTTTGTGACGAGTCATGAAGAGTTTATGCCAGAGGCGTTTAAGGTTCGCGCGTTTCGTTTCTTTCACAAACCGATTTCAGAGAGCGACTTAAAGGAAGCGCTCGATGCGGCGGAGGCGGAGATACAGGAAAGTTGCCGCAAAATCATCGTAAACAGCTTTGGAACAAAAAATATAGTTGACACCATGGATATCCTTTATATTCTGGCCGACAGAAAACAGACGGTGATACACATGACAAACGGTGAGATTCCCACCGCATATCCGCTTAAATTTTGGCAGGAACGTCTTGATGACAAAGATTTCGTACAGACACATAGGGCGTGCATAGTGTCAATCGGGAAAATCAGCCGTATTGATACGGACTGCGTCAGGGTGTCAGGGTTACCTGATGCTGTGCCGCTTTCGCGCAGAAACGCCAACGCAGTACTTGATGCACTGAGCGAATATATAGAGAGGCATGGCAGGATTCTGTGATGTGCTAGGCCATTAGGGGATGTTTTATGGAGACAGCAATTTTAAATGGAATTTATTTTTCTGTTGAGTTCCTGAAAATTTTACTTGCAGTTACTATATTTTTCAAGTGCAGAATGAAGAAATATATAGGAATCATATCGGTGGTGGCAATAATAGCGGTGACTGTGGCCGCAGTATGGATTGACCTCATTGCGCTGGGATGGTTTTTCCCAGTTATAAGCATTGCCATCATAGGAACTGCGGCATACAAAAAACGTGCAATATTCTTTTCGATAGTCTCTTTTATAGGGATTTCTTTTGTTGACTTGGTATTTGAAGTGACGATATTAAATATTTTTCCTGGGGCTGATTTGGACGAACTGATGCAGCCGATTGCAGCAATCGGGATAAATTCGATATCGCTGTTTTTATTGATGATTGCCTTCCTGGTTTTGCAAAGAAAAAAGACACCAGAGATCGATTTTTCGTGGATTCATTCCATGTATCTCCTTTTATTCTTGATAGCAGGTTTCTCTTTTTCAGCCTCGATTTCTATTATACAAGTAGCACCATTAGGTGGAGATTCTGACGTATCTGCAAAACATGGTCAACTGCCCCTGTTGCTTGTCATGCTATTGCTTTTTTCCATATTTTTACTGATACTGTACAACTACGGTGAACGGGAACGGATGCAAAGAGAGGACCTGCTATATGGAAGGCTGTTTGAGGAACAATATAGGCATTATCAGGAAAGGCTAAAGAAAGAGGATGAAACACGTGCATTCAGGCATGATATGCACGCACATCTCATTGATATGGATATGTTGATTCGGGAGAAGAGATACGACGAGCTTTCAGAATATGTACAGCAACTCGATGACTCAGTGCACGCATTGTCTCCGATATCAAAGACAGGCAATCCCTATATCGATTTGGTATTTGCCGATCTGTGCGAAATTTTTCCTGACGTTAAGATTGAATGGAATGGGAAAATGCCCCCGCTCTCGATGAAAGCGATGGATGTATGCACATTGTCATACAATCTGCTAAGTAATGCGTTCGAGGCGGCGCATGGGGCCGATGAGCCATATGTATCCGTGACAGTAAGGACGAGAGAGCCGGGCGTGATGCTGACGATAAAAAATAATTATGATACGGTAGTTCCCGATGGCAAGGGCGGGTTTTGTTCGACCAAGCAGGGGCAGGGGCATGGATACGGGATTGCAAATATCAAAAAGTGCGTCAATAAGTATCAGGGAAAATACGTGGCAAGCACAGAGAACGGATTTTTTGAGACAAGGATAATTTTTTTTGATTCATTAGGCACAGACAGCGAAGATGGCGTGGAGGCATGAATTTCTGCCTCACGATGGGCATCGCGCGGCAGACGGTGATGGATGGCATAACTGAATGATACGCACGGAAATAAAAAAGAACATTTGTAGCGTCTGGTTCATTGCGGCAATCGCCCTGATGTACCTGTTTTTCATGCTGTGTGACAGCGGAAACGTGCTCCCGGAAGGGAGCGCCACCACGGTCGTCTCCGCCATCTGGAACAAGCTCCACGGGAACTGGGCCGCAGGGAGCTTCACCACCTCAAGCCTGCTCCAGATAGACGACGTGTGGACCTGCAGCAGGTACTTAACGGCCCTCGCGCCGCTCTTTGGATCATAGTGTATTACGGCCTGGCGTTTTACGTGATGTCGCGCCGGACGGACGTGGGGGAGCGGTGAAAAATTTGAAAAAGAAAATTCCGAAAAAGATGGG
>JAJQIQ010000060.1 GCA_021199135.1 Clostridiales bacterium
AGACATAATCGATTTTTCCCGCATCCTTATATGGTTTCCCTTTCTCGTCCACATAAATTGAGAGAATATCGCTTTTCTGATCTTTGGACTGCAGCGAATACCCCACGAACGGCGGGTTCCCCATGATGAAATTCAATTTTTCTTTCGGCACCACGCTCTCCCAGTCCATCCGAAGCGCGTTGCCCTCGATAATGTTTGTGTAGGATTTTAGCGGCAGGAAATCGAGGTTCATCATCAGGATCTCCTCCGTCTCGCGCATCATCCGATGCTCCGCGATCCAGAGGGCGGTCTTCGCGACCGTGACGGCGAAATCGTTGATTTCTATCCCGTAAAATTGCCCGATTGATACCTCAATCGGATTCTGTTTTTCGTCGCCGAAAGCGATCTGCCCGTGCGCAAGCTCACGGAGCACGTCGTTTTCGAGGCGGCGAAGCGAGAGGTAAGACTCCGTCAAAAAATTCCCCGAGCCGCAGGCGGGATCGAGGTAGTTAGACGTGCCTAACTTCTTCTGAAATTCTCGCAGCCTCTGCTCACGGGTTTTCGCGACGGAAATATTTTTTATCTCCGCAAATTCCTTTTTTAAATCGTCCAAAAATAACGGGTCGATGACTTTATGAATATTTTCGATAGAGGTGTAGTGCATCCCTCCCGAACGGCGCGTCTCGGGGTTTAGCGTGGACTCGAAGACCGCGCCGAATATCGTCGGGCTGATGTCCGACCAGTCGAAGCCCGCGCTCGCCTTGTTGAGCAGGAGGTCTCGGATTTCGTCCGTGAATGAGGGGATGTCGACGTCCTCCTCCGTAAACAGCCCGCCGTTTACATAGGGAAACTGCGCCAGAAGCGGCTCGTCCTCCGCCAGGTGCTTAGCGCGCTTATCGACGGGAGTGTCCAAAATCCGAAACAGATCCTCAAGCGCGCGGCGCATGTGCTGCGTGTCGAACGCCGCCAGGTAGTCGTGGAACATCGTGTGCCGCCCGAAAAGCCCCGCGTTTTCCGCGTAGAGGCAAAAGACGAGCCGGACGCAGAGCACGTTTAAGCTGTGCATCTCGTAGTCGCCCATCACGCCACCGTATCGCCGCGCGAACGCGTCGTAGATGAGGCCGACAATCTCGCCCGCCGCGATCGAGATCTCCACTTCCGGGTCTGGGACTCCGCTGCCGCTGTCTACCAAAAATTGCAAACGATAATATTCTTTTTCCAAGTTTTCCAAAAGGATGATCTCTGGGTCGCCGCCCGGACGCTCCATGTCGTAGACATGAAATTCCCTGAAATTACAGATGACGATCCAGCGCGGGCGCATGGAGTAGGGGAGCTCCATCGTGTAACGCTTCGCCTGCCCAAATGGCGTGAGAAGCGTGCCGTCCGACTGGCGGATGGCCTTCTTTAAGTCCTTGTCCTGACCTTTTTGCTCAATCATGACGTGCGTCGTGGCGATCATACCGTCGATGAAGCTCGTGTGGTCGAGGTGCACCTGCTCCTCAAACGCGATATGGTCCTCCGGGTGCTCCACGCCGTAGACGTCGCGCAGGAGCGACAGCCAGAACGGCTGGCTCTCACCTTTTTCGTAGCCTTTGTTTTTCCATCTCTGCGCAAATTGTTTCGCCGCCGTGCGCTGCTGTGTGTCAGTCATCGCATTGCCCTCCACGAAATTATAGTCATATGATAACACATTGGGCGGTTGCGCTCAACCTAGAGAATTAAAAAACAGCCTCAGAATTCATCGCACAGTAAAAAATCCGCCACATGCATGGTGCGGATGCCGTCCACGTTTCCCTCTGCAAAGTCGTCCAGGCAGAGCACATATTTAGGGTAATTGTCATGAATGTCCAAAAGCCTACCATACTCACGCTTCCTCGCCTGCTCCGTGCGAATTTCCTGCGTCACCTGGACGTAAATCCTGTCATTGCCACGGCTCGCCACGAAGTCTATCTCCCCGTCACCCGCCTTGCCGACGCACACCTCGTACTTTCGGCGGCAGAGCTCGAGATAAACGATGTTTTCCAAACTGGCGGCCACGTCGTCCGGCGAAAATCCCAGCACGCTGTACTTTAATGAAACGTCGGCCAGATAAAATTTTTCCTGTGTCTTTAAAATCTCCTTGCCGCGCAAGTCATATCTAGGGCACCGTTGCAGCAGATACGCCTGCTCAAGTTTCTCCAGATAGGAGTAAACCGTCTCATGGTCCATGCTGCGGTGCTCCGACTTCAAATAATCCGAAATTGACTTTGCCGAAAAAGTGTTGCCAATATTTTGAAACGTATATTTCACGATGCGCTCCAACTGGTCCACGCGGCGAATCTGGCTGTGCCTGACAATGTCTGAAAACACCGTGGCCTGGTATATGTCACGGACGATGTTGTATACTTCATCCTGCGCATACGCTCGAAGATGCGTGGCCGGAAAGCCCCCGAGCCTCACATAATCCAAGAACTCCTTGCGAGGACTTCTCACTTCGGAATATGCCGCCTTGAAATCCAGATATTCCCTGAAAGAGAGCGTATATATGCGAAAAGATACATAGCGACCCGTCAGATATGTCGAGATCTCCGACGACATCATGCGCGAATTGGATCCCGTCACGTAGATGTCCACATCAAAATCGGTGGCAATGGAATTGACGACACGCTCCCATCCCTCCACCTCCTGCACCTCATCGAGAAATAAATACGTCCTTCCATCTGGGACCAGGCTCCCCTTGAGGAGCGCATACATCCCCCGATCGTCCATGTCTGCATACTCCATGGAATCAAAACGGTAACTGACGATGCGCCCGTCTGGAATCTGCCTCTCCTGGCGCAGCCATTCCATGACCATCTGCATGACCGTGGATTTCCCGCAACGGCGCACGCCCGTCAGAATCTTGACAAGCGGCGCGTCCACATATGGCACAATCTGATTGACATATATCGGCCTGTATATCATCTTGCCCACCTCCATATTGGAAGTATATCGCAATTTCTGATGATTTGCAATAGTTTTGCGGTCTATAATCGCAAAAGTTGTAAATTATGTCAAGTCTTGCGGTCTATAATCGCAAAACTTTATAGTTTTAGTAATTTTTGCGGTGTATAATCTCAAATAATGTAAAGTCCACTTTATTTTATCCTAAAACTCGCCATCCATTCCCTGAACTGGTCCTGCGCGGACAGGCAGGTGTCTGTAAGATAGCCTTTTTCGTTATCCCATTCCGAAAGGCCTCGGTAGTAATACAGTTTCATATCGTCGGTGATGACGAAAGGGATTACGCCATTTTTCAGGCACTCCTTGAAGAGGATGAGCCGCCCCACCCGCCCGTTGCCGTCCTGGAAGGGGTGGATGCGCTCGAAGCGCACGTGGAAATCCAGTATGTCCTCGAATGATTTGCCGGGGATCGCATTGTATTTTTCAAGCAATGAGCGCATCGCCGCGCCCACTTCCTCCGGGGGCGTGGTCTCCCGCCCGCCCACCTCGTTTGGCAGCTTTTTGTATGCGCCGCCCGCGACCCAGTCGTTCCTCGAATCGCTGGTACCGCTCTTTAAAATCTCGTGAAGCTTTAAAATAAATTTTTCATCGAGCTTGCGGTCTGCATCGTCTATCACCATATCGAGGCAACGAAAATGATTGGCCGTCTCCACGATGTCGTCCACGTTCACGGCAGAATCCGTCAGCCCAATAGTGTTCGTCTCAAAAATATACCTCGTCTGCTCGTGGGTCAGCTGGCTTCCCTCGATATGGTTGGAGTTGTAGGAAAACTCGATCTGCAACTTGTGGTAAATGCCGCCGGGCAGACGGCTCTCCCGCTCCCTTTTTAAAACTGAAAGAAGATTTTCCATCGTGCGCCTCCATTCTCTTCATTTTTGTCAATTTCTGATGCAACGTCTGCTCAGCGCAGACGAGCAGCGCCCACATTCCAATTCGCCTAAGGCGAAGTGGGCGCTGATTTGTTGCGTTTACACTGTCTCCCCGTCGCCATGCAGCGAAGTGCATGGCGCGGGATTTATCAATGCTCTGTGTCGGTCATTGCAATATCCTCCCGAAAAATATAGTCATATGATAACACATTCTGCTGTTGCGCTCAAGGGATAGGCAAAAAATTCATCTTTTCCTCTTTTCTTGTTGACAGGGAACGCACAAACCTGTATGATGGAAAAGTATCTATCGGATTGCCATGAATCTGCGGACGCACAGGAGGAGAACGTGTCTTGCGGCAAATGGCATAGCCAAATGAATAAAGAGGGAGTAAAAAATGAAGAGACGAGGAGTTTGGAACTATTGGAAAAGGACTGTCGCTTTTTGCGCAATCGCACTGCTCTGCCTTGCGATGGTGGCATGCGGCAAAGGAGGGACGAATCAGCCGGAGGCAGGCAGTGCGCCAGGGAATGCGGGAAATAACGACACGGGTACATCAGCGGAATCGAAAAATTCTGCAAAAAAGAAACAGCCGTCGGGCGGTGTTATATCAGCAGAGTTCGATTGGCTTTATAGGCTTTCGATACGTGAGGAAGAAGTCTTGACCGTGACTTTTTTAGACTCCGTATCGGGTGCTCCAGATGACAGCGTTGACGTGTCCGAAGATGTGGATGGCTCTGTACTGGCATGGACGGAGCAGGAAGGCGATGGCTACAATATTTATATTGCAGGCGATGGCGGGGTGATTGCAAACCCAGATTCAAAAGAAATGTTTGCTTTTTTCTTAAATTTGAAGAGCATTGATTTTAGGGCACTTGACACAAGCCAGGTGACAAACATGGGCGGTATGTTCTACAACTGCCCGTCACTGACGAGCATGGACGTGAGCAATTTTGACACGAGCCAAGTGACAAACATGAATGCCATGTTCTACAACTGTTGTTTGTTGACGAACTTGGACGTGAGCGGATTTGACACAAGCCAAGTGACAAGGATGAGCAGCATGTTTGGTGATTGTGGCTCATTGACGAACTTGGATGTAAGTAATTTCGATACAAGCCAAGTGACGGATATGAACGAAATGTTTTATTTCTGCGGTTCGTTGATAAGTCTGGATGTGGGTGGCTTTGACACAAGCCTGGTGACAGACATGAGCTATATGTTTTCAAATTGCACGTCATTGACAAACCTCGACGTAAGCAACTTTGACACAAGTCAGGTGGCAAATATGCGTTGTATGTTCCAGGCCTGCGTCTCACTGACAGACTTAGATGTAAGCAACTTTGACACAAGTCAGGTAGCAAATATGCGTGGTATGTTCCAGGCCTGCGCCTCACTGACAGACTTAGATGTGAGCAGCTTTGACACGAGCCTGGTGACGGATATGTCGTATATGTTCTGCGAGTGTCCATCCCTTACGGATTTGGGCATCAGCAACTTTGACATGGCCAATGCAAATACAGAGGGCATGTTTGCTGACAGCGTTGAATGACAGTTATGACCGTCCGGATACGGCGGCATAAATGAGGGGCATCCTAAACATATGCCCCTCAAATTATAAGCAATCGCCGCGTGTACTCCGTCGACAATGTTTTTTTGTTTTTTATCGACAGAATTCCGCGGTAGAGATCCGCGGCGTAGATGTCCTTCCCGAGCATTTCCATCGCGGATTCAGGCAGGACATTTTTTGCATCGGCGACGCTTGTTATGAGCGGGACCGATGCTTTTTTGCTGATCTCCGACAGCAGTTTTTCAGACTCTTTCTTAAACCCGAGCACGCGGATATGCTGCGGCGCGGTTTTATTTTTCGCGCAATCCTGCGATGAAATATTGAGCAAAATATGGATAAGCACCCGGCTTATCCTCGTGTAGGTGAGTTCGCGCGTCTTTAATAATTTAATGAAATCAGAAAATCCCGTGTACGAATCCAACTCCGCCTGGATGCGCTGCGAGAGCGCGGGCGAGCAGTCGGCGAAATTTTCATATCCCGCGTCGCGGTGCGCAAGGAGCGCGGCGTAGAGCGCGGACGAGAAATCGTCGGGGGAGAGGGCCATATTGTTTTTCATCGCCTCCGAGAGGATTGAAAATGATTGCACAGGCATGAGATTTTCAATTCCAACCTCGGAATTTTCAGCACCGTGCCCGAGCACGGAATTCCTTATCGCGGTCGCCGAGGCAAAGCTCGAGCTTGCAATTTTCTCGTGGTAGCCGTCGCCGACGCGCGGGATGGAAACCCCGCGCAGAGTAATTCCCTTTTCTCCTAGTAGAATGATTTCTTTTTCATATTCGAGCGCGAGGATATTGTTCGGCTGGGAAAGAAATTCATTTATTTTTCCGGAATCATGCCCGGGCAGCTCCTCTGCGATTGCCTCCGCCCTCGCAGTAGGAAAATTAATTCCTGTTTTAATTTTTTGCGATAAATTTTTCTCATATTTCTCCGACGGATGGGAGAGAAATTCTGCGAGCGCCTTAAGAAGCCCCGACTCCTCGTTTTCTGTGCCGTAGCATATCGATCCGACCACGCCTGTCGCGGCGAGCAGGTCAACTCCAGCTGAGGCAAAGAATTCGGCGGACGCCGTGGAGAAGGCCGCGGGGATCTCGAGCACGACGTCCGCGCCGCAGCGCAGCGCCATCTCGGCGCGGGCGTACTTGTCCACGATCGCGGGCTCGCCGCGCTGCACGAAGTCGCCGCTCATCGCGACCACGACAGCCTCCGCGCCGCTCTCCTTGCGCGCCTTCCTCATATGATACTCATGCCCATTGTGAAACGGATTGTACTCCGCCACAATTCCCACAGCCTCCATCTCGCACCTCCGACACCCCACCGCCCCGCTGGCACCCCATCACGATTGTATCAAAATTATGTCTTGAACGCAACCGAATTTACAGTTATAATCAATACTTGGAGCGAGTTGGGAGAGAGAAGAATTGAATTTGCGCCCGCTCAAAATCCTTGGCAGGGGGAGCGAGCCGACCGTTGTCGGCGATAATCTATTTGCGCCGGTTTTGCGCAAATAATTTCGCCGAAACGCGTACGGCTCAAGCGGGGCCCCCTTCCGATATCTTCGTGCGGGCGCATAATGGAATCATCGCGGGGAGGCATAATGAAGATCATATCGTGGAACGTGAACGGCATCCGCGCCGCCTGGGGGCACGGCCTGTCGCAATTCATAGACAACTTCGGCGCGGACATATACGCGTTTCAGGAGACGAAGACCTCGGAGAGGCTCCCGATGCTAGAGGTGCCGGGCTACTATCCGTACTGGTCATTCTGCGACGGCAAAAACGGCTACTCCGGCACGCTCGTGCTGTCGAGGGAGAAGCCGCTCTGCGTGGACTACGGGATCGGTGACGACGAATTCGACGTGGAAGGCCGGATCATCACACTGGAGTATGCGCAATTTTACCTCGTAAACTGCTACGTCCCGAACTCGCAGCACGCGCCCGGCAGGCATGATTACAGGCTCAAGTGGGACGTGCTCCTGCGCGCCCACATCATATCCTTGAGCAGCAGGAAGCCGGTCATCCTCTGCGGGGATTTCAACTGCCCGATCTCCGACGACGACATATACGAGGCGAGCAAGTGGGT
>JAJQIQ010000006.1 GCA_021199135.1 Clostridiales bacterium
CCCTCCAATCCCGATCCTTGCGGAGCTTCTCGACCCGGCTGTCGATCTCCTTCGTATAGTCGTCCGTGATCTCCTTGCCGGACATAACTAAAAATTGTTCGACCCATATCTAATTATAAGCGCAAAAAGGAAAGCTGGATGCCTCCGATGAGCGAGAAATTTCACTCCGTTTTTTGGGGCATATTCAAAAGTTTTAAAACCTTTTCCGCACCCTGATGTGTTTCAGACACTATCTCTGACGGAGACATATTGCTATAACGCTCCGCATTGTAGGTGCGAATTCTTCTGATGTCATCCACGTCAAATCGCTCGCTGATTTTGTAATCCTCAGTCATCTTCCTCATCCTCCAATAATGCCGTCGGGGGATAAATCAAAATATCTTTAAAACCCTCAAGGGTTGTAATCACTTTTATCCCACGAACAGTTTTTACATTGACTAAATGCTTAAAGTTCCATGAAACTATAATGTCACATCCCGACAAGATTGCGGCTGCAATATGCCTGCAATCATCAAAGCTTTTTCGCTTCAGCACACCGAAATCAATGATTTTTTCGGCCAAATCAACCGTGTTCTCATTGGTTTCAATGATATGATATTTGAGTTCTTCCAGGTGGGAAATCAAAATTGACAACTTTGGCTCACCACATTTGCCAAGTTCTTCCAATACGATGTCCGATATATAAATATCGTATTTGCCGCTTCTTAAAATTTCCCATACCTCTTTAGTCTCAAGCATCTTTTCTGGCGCATCCTGTTGATCCGTGTAACTTATGATGGATGTGTCCAAATAAACTTTAATTTTTTTGCTCATTGACCCCCCTCATTTCCTCCATATGCCCTGAGTTTGTTTCCTTTAGTATACTCTGTAATCTTTAATTTTTCAAGAGAAAATTTCCCGTTATTTTGCAATATCGCGCAAAACACCGCCTCGGGTCGCTGAACAATCTCGCAGCCTTTGGCGGTGCAAATCTTATAGAACACTCATTTATTAAAACGACAGCAAATAATTCTGCCCTATATTGTTTTAACCGTCCCGGTATACCCGCTCGCCGCGAGTAACTTCTTATAAGCGCTCTTATTCGCGGACGGTACCTTGATCTTCGCGCTGCCGCTTATGCCCTTGAACGCGTTCTTCCCGACCGAGGACAGCTTCGTGGAGTTCACCTTCACGGTCTTAATCTTCTTGCAGCCCTTGAAGGCTTTCGCTCCGATCTTCTTCACGTTCTTTCCGATCGTGACGGACGTGATCGTCTTATTTCCGGAGAACGCGCGCGCCGCGATCGCCGTGACCTTGTATTTCGTGCCGCCGTACGTCACGGTCGCCGGGATCGTGGCCTTACTTGCCGAGCCGCTGTAGGACACGAACTTAACCGTGTTCTTTGCGGTCGAGGTGACCTGGTAGGTCGCGCTGCCGGAGGTGAACTCGCTGCCAGTCCCAATATCCGGGCCGGTGCTGTTGTAGTGGATGGTCGCGCCCGTCAGGGGGGAATTGTAGCTGCCAATTGAAATCGCATTCCAATCAGACTCGGAGCCTGCGTAATACACATCCGCCAGGCTGCATGCATAAAACGCACCATAACCGATGCTCGTCACGCTGTCCGGGATCGTTACCGACGTCAGGCTCTCGCAACAATAAAACGCCCAGTCTCCGACTTTTGTCACGCTGTCCGAAATCGCTACGCTCCCGCTCGCGCTGGGATAGCATACCAGTGTCGTTTTGTCTGCCGAATAAAGGATTCCGCCGTCCGCGCTGTAAGACGCGTTGCCCGGGCTCACTATAAACTTCGTCAGGTTGCTGCAATGTTCAAACGCACTGTTACCGATGTCCGTAACGCCGTCCGAGATCGTCACCGACGTCAGGCTGCTGCAGTCAGAAAACGCACAGTCCCCGATGCTCGCGCCGTCCGGGATCGTCACCGACGTCAGGCTGCTGCAATCACTAAACGCATAGCTCCCGATGCTCACGCCGTCCGGGATTGTCACCGAAGTCAGGCTGTTGCAATATGCAAACGCATCGACGCCGATGCTGATCACGCTGTCCGGGATCGTCACCGACGTCAGTCTGCTGCAGCTAAAAAACGCATTATGCCCGATGCTCGTCACGCTGTCCGGGATCATGACCGACGTCAGGCTGTTGCAATAATAAAACGCATAGTCACCGATGCTTGTCACGCCATCTTCTATCACTACTGATGTTATTTCATAATTGCGCTGCCAATCCGATACGGGTCCGTCGTAACTATCATAACTATAGTCTGTCATATCCCCGGTGCCGCTGATTGTAAGCGTCCCGTCGTTCAGCGTCCATGTCAAGTTCTCCCCGCAGGTGCCGCTTGTCGCAGAACTGCTTAGAACTTTTGTAGCGTTTTCATCCACAGACAACGCCTCACCGCCAGTCTCTTCCGTCCCCGCGAATGTCGTAATCCCCGGCGCCGCGCACTGCCCGATGACGACTGCCGCCATAAGGATCCCCGTGATTGTCTTCTTGATGTTTAACATCTCTTTTTCCCTCCTGTCCTGAAATTAATGTTTGTATTGTGTGTCCCTGCCCTGCTGCAAAACGCCGCTGCCTGCCTGATTATGTCCGAACAGATGCCTCGTCCCGGGCAAAAACACACCTTCCATATGTTACACCAGTACCCCCCACGTCAATACTTTCGTCATATTTTATTTATGAATTTTTAATATTAAATCAGGATATAACAAATTCTTGTCCGCCGCGGGCGCAAAAAAAGACCCAACGCAAGGTCTGTACCCGCGGTGGGTCTATGTACTGCTCTCATCCTCTTCAAACAAGCAGCGCTAGCGCAGGGGGTTCCTTTCCACCACGCACCTGTGCTCCTTTGTCTTCTTGTCGTACCCGATTCCGACGAGGAGAATATTCCCTGTGCAGGGCGGACAGCCTCCCAGGCCCCCGACGTGCTCGCCGGTGTCAAATCCGAGGGCATATTGTTTTTCTCTTATCTGCGCGATCGCGTTCTCCGGCGTGTCGTCCACTTTTAATTCGAGGATAATTCCGTCATCGCCCTGCTTCATCGGATAAAAGATGAAGTCCGCAAAGCCCTTGCCCGCCTTCTGCTCGCGGACGACGCGGTAACGGTTCCGCGCGGAAAGATAAAGGAGATTCACGAGCGCGGAAAGCTCCGCCTCGTTGCTGTATGAAAATATTGGTGACTCCGTATTATGAGCGCGTTCGAGCATCTCTGCCATGGTTTCGGTGTCGCCGAAGAGCGTCGCTTTCAGCATCTCGTCTGACAAACGTGCGAGCTTGTATATGTATCCCAGGTCTGCGCTCCTGCGGATCGTGTCCGCAAACTCGTCCCTCAGTTCCCTGTTCGGGACGCGCACCGTCCCGTCTTCATAATTTAAAAATCCATAAATCACCATCGCCGAAAAAATCTCTTCTTTGGATGCAAACTGCATTTGCGTCGAGACGGCGTTATAAAAATCCATCTCCAACGACTCCTCGTCGATGAGCAGGGCGACGTCCTTCTTCACGCCCTCCACGTCCAGCGTGATGAAGCGCGCAATCTCATTGTACGGGCCAGTATTGGTCCAGTAACTCCTCAGTTTATTGTCATCAAGCGCGCAGACGACCGAGCGCGGGTTGTACATGCTCCTTCCGTCGTCCATGTGGTAGCCGTCGTACCACTCCCGAAGCCCCTCTCGCGTGACACGCCGTTTCTCAGGCTGCATCTTAGCATTAATTTTTAAATACCTCTCGTAGAGCTCGTCGACTTCCTCCTCCGTAAAGCCAAAATACTCCGTAAATTTCGTGTCGGTCGCCATGTCATACTCCCTGAAATGGTTGAGCGACGATCCGCTCGAATACTTGGCAATCGGCAGGATGCCGGTCATGTACGTAAGCTCGACGTAATCCTGATCCTTCGTAAGGGCGGCGAGAAATCCTATGAAATTTCGGTGGTCATCCTCCGTGACCTTGAACGTCGGCTTATGGAATATGCAGTCCCACTCATCGAAGACAAAGATGAACCGCTCGCCGGTCTCGCGGCAGACTTGGCCCAACTCCGCAATCACGTTGCTATCTTCATCATGCTCTAAATTAGGATATGCTTTTTTCAAATCCTTGCGCAGATCCCTAGTGATGTTTGCAATGTAATCTACATAATTGTCGGTCACTCCCAGCTCCTTGCTGAAATCTAGATAAATCAGGTTATGCTGGTTCATATGCTCCAGATATCTCGGGTCGTCCGCAATCGCCAATTTATCAAAGACGCTTGACGAGTCCGCGCCCTTCCCGAAGTACGCCCCGATCATCGTCGCCGCCAGTGTTTTTCCAAAACGCCGTGGGCGGGTGACGCAGACATCGTTTCCTCTCTGTTCCACCAGCGGAATCATTTCCGCAAGGAACTTGCTCTTGTCCACGAAATATGGTTTACTTGCTTCGCTCTGATAACGGCTGAAAGCACCGTTGTTGTTAAGATAGAATCCCATTGCATGCACCTCCTATCTCCATGCATATCTTATCATACGTTCATCTGTCTTGCAAGCTGACAGTAGCATTCTCCTTCTGACTACAAAAACATCCCTCGCTACCCCCCCCTTTCATGCTTGGCACGCACATGCCAACAGTAATTTTGGCTCGTCAAGTGTTCGAAAGCGTAGTCTCCATCGCATACAAGGCCGCTCCCAATGCGCCGCAGAGCTGGCTCATGTCGCTGACCTCTACTTTTGCGCCGAGGCGCTCCGAGAGAGATAGCACGAGGCCGCGGTTCTTCGAGACGCCGCCGGTCATCATGTACGGCCCCTCGCCCCCCGCGCGGCGCACGAGCGCGACGGTCTTTGCGGCGACCGCCTTGTCGAGCCCGCGGACGATGTCGTCGCGGTCCTTGTTCTGCGCGATCAGCGAGACGACCTCCGACTCGGCGAATACCGTGCACATGCTCGAAATTGTTATATCCTCATTATATTTCAGCCCGCAGTTCGCCATCTCATCTAGCGTCATCTCCATCGTCCTCGCCATCATCTCTAGGAACCGCCCGGTCCCGGCGGCGCACTTGTCGTTCATCGCAAAGTTTACGACAGAGCCGTCCTCGCCGAGCCTTATCACCTTACTGTCCTGCCCGCCTATGTCGATTACGGTTCTTATATCAGGATTTAAGAAATGTGCACCCTTGGCGTGGCAGGATATCTCCGTCACGCTCCCGTCCCCGTCCACGTTCTCGCGCCCGTAGCCGGTCGTGACGGTCGCGCTTATGTCCGAGCGCGTAAGCCCCGCCTGATCGAGCGCCTCATCGAGAGCCCTCTGCGCCCCGTGCGCCGCGCCCGCCCCCGTCGGGAGCGCGACAGACGCCACGACATTCTTGTCGCCGTCAAGGATCACGACGTCCGTGCTCGCTGAACCGCTGTCGATCCCGGCGAAATATTTCTTGCAATCTATGGTGTTGTTGGAATTTTTTAAGTCATCCTTAAACTTTTCCGTCCCCTCAATCTCCTCCGCGAAGGCCTCAAGCCGCGTCCGAAGCTGGCCGCTGCTGCCCGTCGTGTAGTCCGACTCGATCTTGAGCAGCGGAACCTTCAGCCTATTCCGCAGGTCCGCATACTCGAAGCTGTAGAAATCGCAGAATTTTATCGTGTGGTAGATGACGCCGACTATGCCCTCATCCTCCCATAGCTCGCGCCGCCGCCCGTTGTCCGCCATCCTCATGCACGGTATCTGCGCGAGCAGCTCGCCCGCATACCAGTCCATCAGCCCGTCGAAGTCCAGGCCCTCCGGCGGCATAGCCGCTCCGAGGGAACGGCATGACACGCAAGTCATGTTCTCGATTGGAAGCGGCATCACAGACTCTGCCATGCGAAGGAGGTCGTCGCCCATCCTCGCGCCCATGACGGCGATGTGCGGCTGCTTCATCTTCTCATTGCTTTTAAACGCCTCCCGAAACTTCTTCTCGTCGAACGCCGTGCCCTTGTACTCGCCATATGCCTCCGCAAGCTTTTTTAGCTGCTCTGCGACATATTCCCTGGCGCAGGAGCCGCTACCGTGGAGTATATCCGCCATGTAGAGAAAATCAAGCTTTCCCTCATCGAGGAGCACGTCGCACACGCTCCTTACCGTGTCGCAGCAGTCGGTGAGGACGAGCTCGCGGATGTCGCCGCGCAGCACCGCCTCGAGCAAGGCCTTGCCGAAGCCGCAGAGGTTCGGGTGCGCCAGTGCCTCCGCAAGCTCAAACCCGTCCGGTGCCTCCGTGAGGTTCTGGCACGTCCCTCCGAATGCCGCAAGGAGCTCTACGGGCGTGTATTTGCAAATGTAGAAAGTGTCGCTCATGATTTCTCCGTTTTATGCTGTGTTTCACAGCATTCTGCAAAAATTAATTCAAAATATAATAATTTAGCCTAAAGGATTTTATTAAATCCTAATTTAACATTTCTAAGAACGCCCCAATCCTCGTGGCGGTCTGCCCCTCTCCCCCGTGGCTGCGGTCGGTGCCGTCGCCGTCTAGGATGAGCAGCGGGATCCCCGCCTCCTCGAACTTCTTCTTCGCAAGCTGCGCCGCGCCCGCCGTGTGCTTGCAGCCCCAGTGCGCAAACCAGATCGCGCCGTCGCAGTTCAGCTCCCTCGCGTGTCGGATGCCGTTTTCGATGCGGCGGGTCGCGTTGCCATTGAAGGAATTATAGACCATGCGACGCGCCATCGCCTCGTAGGGATGGTCCGGATCGATGTCGCCGTCGTAGGCCTGCGCGAGCTCGCAGGCTATGATCTGCGCGTTCTCGCTGAAGCAAAACTCCTTCTTCACCGCGTCCGACCAGAACGGGATCGTGTGCATCCAGTAGATGCGCTTCCCCCTCGCGGGCTCCGCCGTCGAGAGGTCGTCAAGGAGCATCTTCGTGTACCGCTCCTCCTCCGGCGTCCCAAGCATGACGTTGTTCGTCATTCCGGCGTAGAGCGGCGTCACAAGGTCGGTCGGCACGAAATGCCTCGCACGGGCCGCCTGCGCTTTGCGGCAGTTGCGCAGCGTCCGCTTGCTGCAGCGCAGCCTCTCCGTAAGGCTTGCGGGATCAATTTTTCTCCCCGTCTGCTCCTCCAAAAATTTTGAAAGCTCCCTCAGCTGCCTCGCGACGTAGGCGACGTTCCTCTCCTCCTGCTCGTACGGCACGTCGATAAAAAACGACGGCACGTCGAATTCTTCCGCAAGCCTCCTGAAAGTCAGCATGTTGGCGTCGCAGATGAGGTTCGTGTAGACGATGCACCGGGGCTTCGGCAGGACTCCCATCTCCGCCGCGCCGAGGAAGGACCGGTGGTAGCTGCATAGCGTGTCGGAGATACCCTCCTCGCCCGGATGGGCCAGAAACGCCTCCTCCGCCCGCGAACCCGTGAGGTAGCACGAGAAGCCCTCGACGTTGTACGGGGCGAGGCCGACCTCCTGCATGAGCTCGCAGGGCGTGAA
>JAJQIQ010000149.1 GCA_021199135.1 Clostridiales bacterium
CTCGACGAGCTTCTCGCTCAGATGAACAGCGCACAGCCCGCGAAGTCCGCGCTCGAGGCGTTCGCGAAGGCGCCGGCAGAGGAGGCAGCGCCGGCAGACGAGATTTTGGACTTCGGCACGGTTGCAGATGAGCCGGAGACTGAATCCACGGCGGAAATCATAGACTTCGAGGCTTTCGCGAACGAGCTCTCGGATGAACCGGAGGCTGGCTCAGACGAATCAGATGTGCAAGAGGAAAGTGGTCAGACTGCAGAGATAATAGATTTTGCCGCATTGAAGGAGGCCGCGGGGGCGGACTCTGAGGCAGAGCCAGAGATAGATGAACCAAACATTAGTTCTACCATTGCGGACATGCTCGCGTTCGAGGATGAGCAGGACAGCGCGGACATGGAGGATTTCCCGGAGGACAGCGAGCCCGAGCCCGCGCTTGAGATGGAGGGCCTCGATGAGATTCCGCAGGCCGCGGAGCCGACGGTCGACGTGCCGGACCTCGAGCCGATTGCAGATGAACCGGCGGAGGAGCCGACGGTCGACATTCCGGACATGGAGCCGCTCTCTGACGAGGCGATCGACATTCCGGACATGGCGCCGCTCTCTGACGAGGCGATTGACATTCCGAACATGGCGCCGCTTCCGGAGGAGCCGATCGACATTTCAGAAATTGATGCGCTTGCCGATGGGCCGGAGGCTGAGGCTGTCGAGGACATCGAGCCGCTTCCAGATGAGCCGATCGCGATGTCGGCGATCGACCTCTCAGACCCGAACAAGCCGATGAGCCCGGACGACATTGCGGCGCTCCTCGCGTCGATGGGCGCGTAGTGATGACATGCATATTATGACAAAATTTTGACATACGGAGGGGAACACGATGAGAGACTTGAAGAAATTTGAGGCAGAGATGAGGGAGCACCTGACGGGAACGCTCATCCCGTTCTGGATGGGCCTGCGCGACGAGGAGAAAGGCGGCTGGTACGGCTGGCTCTCCTACGACCTGAAGCTCGACCGGAATGCGGAGAAGGGCTGCATTTTAAACAGCCGCATCACGTGGTTCTTTTCGAGCGCTTACCGGCTGTACCGCGACGGGCTGATCACCGAGGCCGAGTGCGAGGCGCACGGCTTCCACGGCGAGGACCTGCGGGCCATGGCGGTACACGGCTACCGTTTCCTGTCGGAGTGCTGCATGGACCCGGAATACGGCGGCCTTTACTGGTCGGTGAACGCGGACGGCTCGCCCTGCGACACGACGAAGCACACCTACAACCAGGCCTTCGGGATATATGCGCTCTGCGCCTACTACGAGGTGATGGGCGAAACCCAGGCCATCGAGCTGGCGTGGAAGCTCTACTCCATCATAGAGGGGCACTGCTCCGACGCGGGCGGCTACCTCGAGGCGTTCACGCGCGATTTCGGGCCGGAGTCGAACGAGAAGCTCTCCGAGAACGGCGTGATGGCGACCAGGACTATGAACACGTTGCTGCACGTCTTCGAGGCTTACACCGAGTTTTACAAGGTGACCGGCGACGCCTGCGTAAAGGAGCGGCTCGTCTGGATTTTAAACACCTTTGCCGACAAAATGTTTAACCCAGAAATGAAGCGCCAGGAGGTATTCTTCGACGCGGATTACAACACCCTCATCGACCTGCATTCCTACGGGCACGACATCGAGACCTCGTGGCTTTTGGACCGTGGGCTTACAGTGCTCGGCGATGCGGACTGCACCGCGAAGGTCGCGCCGATGGCGCGCACGCTCTCCGCAAACATATACGACGTGGCTTTCGACGGCCATTCCCTGGCGGACGAGTGCGAGCGCGGAGTCGTAAACACTGGCCGCATCTGGTGGGTGCAGGCGGAGACGGTCGTGGGATTTTTAAACGCATGGCAGCGCGAGCCGCATGAGGAGAAATATTTGGACGCGGCGCTCTCCGAGTGGGAGTTCGTCAAGACTAACCAGGTCGACCACAGGCCGGGCTCCGAGTGGTACTGGCTCGTGGATGAGAGCGGCGCGCCGGTGGAGGGCAAGCCGATCGTCGAGCCGTGGAAATGCCCGTACCACAACGGCCGGATGTGCATGGAAGTGATACGCAGGCTGCAGGGGGAGGTCCACGATGCATGAGATGTACTATGTCGAGAAGGATCGCCAGGAGGCGCTTCTGAACCGACCGAATAAAAAAGCCGATTTTTACAATGGGCTCCTGACCCGCTATGAGTACCCGGTGCTCACCAGGGAGCACATCCCGCTGGCGTGGCGCTACGACCTCGACGAGAAGTCGAACCCGTACTTCATGGAGCGCCTCGGGGTGAACGCGGTGATGAACGCGGGCGCAATCATGTTAGGCGGCAAATACTGCCTTATCGCCCGCGTCGAGGGCAATGACCGGAAGTCGTTCTTCGCGGTGGCCGAGAGCGACAATGGCGTCGACGGATTCCGCTTCAGGGATTATCCGGTCGTTTTGCCGGACATCGACCCCGACGAGACGAACGTCTACGATATGCGGCTGACGCGCCACGAGGACGGCCACATCTACGGCGTGTTCTGCTCGGAGTCGAAGGACAGGGAGTCCGACGACCTCTCCGCGGCGGTGGCCGCGGCGGGCATCGTGCGCACGAAGGACCTGGAGACTTGGGAGCGGCTGCCGAACCTCGTGACGCTGCACTCCCCGCAGCAGAGGAACGTCGTGCTGCACCCTGAGTTCGTGGACGGCAAATACGCATTTTACACCCGCCCGATGGACGGATTCATAGAGACCGGCTCGGGCGGAGGCATCGGCTTCGGGCTTTGCGACGACATCACGCACGCGGTCATCGACGAGGAGAAGATGACCAGCATGAGGAAATACCACACGATCACCGAGGCGAAGAACGGCGCGGGCGCGGTACCCATAAAGACCGACCGCGGCTGGATCCACATAGCGCACGGCGTGCGCAACACGGCGGCGGGGCTCCGCTACGTGCTCTATGCTTTCGCGACCGACCTGAATGACCCGTCGAAAGTCATCGCGGAGCCGTCTGGGCTCCTCCTAGGGCCTCGCGGCGGGGAGCGCGTCGGCGACGTGAGCAACGTCGTATTCTCAAACGGTGCCATAGTAAACGGTGCGGGCGAGGTCTTCATCTATTACGCCTCGTCGGACACCAGGCTGCATGTCGCGACGACGACGATTGACCGCCTCATCGACTACGTGTTCAACACGCCGTCTGATCCCGGGCGCTCGCCGGACTGCGTGAGGCAGCGCTGCGATTTGATCCGCAAGAACATGGAAATTTTGAGTCGGGAGGGCTGAGAAAATGTTTATACCTGCAAATGACGGGAGGCTGCGCTACAGCGGCAGGATTGATTTCGACGATCCGTCCGCGCCGGTGCTAGTGTACGCGGCGACATACATCAAGATAAACTTCACCGGGACGTCGGTGAAGGCCGAATTAAAAAACCACAGGAACTGCTGGTCAAACTACATGGGCTATGTCCTGGACGGGGAGAAGGGAAAGTTCCTCCTGCCAAATGACGAGAAAGCGACCTACACCATCGCGGAGGGGCTGCCCGATGCCCGCCATGAGCTCATGCTCTACAAGCGCATGGACAGCTGCCACTATGTCACGTTCTACGGCTTTGAGCTGGACGACGGGGCGGAAGTTCTGCCGCCCCCGGAAATGCCGCGCAGGCGGATGGAGTTTTTCGGCGACAGCGTCACCTGCGGCGAGGTGTCGGAGGCGGTGGACTATGTCGGCAAGGAGGACCCGGTGCACGACGGGGAGTATTCCGACAGCTGGTGCGCCTACTCGTGGAAGACCGCGAGGAAGCTCGACGCCGAGGTGCACCTGACCTCGCAGGGCGGCATATCGCTGCTCGACGGCACGGGGTATTTCGCGGATCCGTACTTCCTCGGGATGGAGTCGAGCTACGACAAGATAGAGTACAACCCGGGACTGGGCGAGACGAAGCCGTGGGATTTCTCCCTCTACACGCCGCACGTGGTCGTGGTGGCGATCGGCCAGAACGACTCGTACCCTTATGACTGCATGGCGGAGGACTATGACGGCTCCCAGGCCGTGAAGTGGCGGGAGCACTACAAGGCCTTCATAGAAAAGCTCATGGAAATCTATCCGCGGGCGCACATAATCCTTGCGACCACGATCCTCGGCCACAACCCGAATTGGGACAAGGCCATCGGCGAGGTCTGCCATGCCATAGGCTCGCCAAGGGTCACGCAATTCTTATACAGCAAGAACGGCTGCGGCACGCCGGGCCACATCCGCGAGCCCGAGGCGGAGGTGATGGCGGACGAGCTGTCGGGATACATCAGATCGCTCGGAGAGGAAATCTGGCAGGATTAAAATAAGTGCAAGGCAACAGATGAGCATAAATGCGAGGTAGGGAATATGGGATACGACATCAATTACGAGAACGGCAACGCGAACGGCGGGGACGAGGGGAAGATAAAGGCCCTGATGCAGCGGGCCGAGGCGGGCGGCGAGTTCGTCATCGGCTTCATCGGCGGCTCCATCACGCAGGGGAGCGTCTCCAGCACGCCCCAGACATGCTATGCGTACCGGGTGTACGAGTGGTGGCAGCGGACGTTCCCGCAGAGCAAATTTACCTATGTAAACGCCGGGGTCGGCTCGACGACGTCCGAGTTCGGCGCAGGCAGGGTGAAGGAGGATTTGCTCTCCTATTCGCCTGACTTTGTCATGGTGGAGTTCTCCGTGAACGACAAGGCGACCGAGCATTTCATGGAGACCTACGAGGGGCTCGTGCGGCAGATTCTGTCTGCGGACTCCCATCCGGCGGTCATGCTCCTCCACAACGTGGAGTACGACACCGGCGCGAACGCGCAGGTCATGCACGCCAAGGTCGCGAGGCGCTACGGGCTTCCCGCGGTCAGCGTCCAGAGCACGGTCTTTCCGGAGATTGTCGCGGGGCGCATCGAGCGTCCGGAGCTGTCCCCCGACGGCCTGCACCCGAACGACGCGGGGCATGAGATACTGGCGCGACTCGTCACCTACCGCCTCGAAAAGATAAAAAATGCCGCGCCCACATCGGACGAGAGGCAGGATATGCCGCTTCCCGCTCCGCTTTCTGTAAACGCATATGAGAATGCGCGCTATTTTCACAACAGGAACATCGAGCCGGAACACAAGAGCTTTATCACGGACACTCGCGAGAGGAATGGCTGCGCAGACTGCTTCACACGCGGATGGACTGCGGGGAACGTTGGCGACACCATCAGCTTTACCGTGCACGGGAGCGGCGTCGCCGTGATGTACCGCAGGTGCGTGGCGCATCCCAACCCGATCGCGGAGGTGACCGTGGACGGGGAGCATGCGGTGCGGCTCGACGCCAACTTTGACGAGACCTGGGGAGATTTGATCGCGCTCGCGGGAGTGACGGAGCACGGGGAGTGCCGCGACCACGAGGTGGAGGTGCACATCCTGGAGGCGCACGACGATGATGCGGCACCGTTTTATTTGATCGGGCTTGTGGTTTCACAATAATTAATTTTAGATTTAATAAATCAGCATTAAATTATTTCTTAAATCTACATTTAATAATACCGCAAAGTACGCAAAATATAACACTTGACAGGGAGATAGACAAATGTTTCGAGATGATTTCGTGTGGGGAGTGGCGGGCAGCGCATACCAGATAGAGGGGACCGAGCCCGGCGACGGCCACGGGCTGAGCGTCTGGGACCGCTTCGTGGAGGACGGGCGCGTGTTCGAGGGGCAGAACGCCGAGGTCGCCTGCGACCACATGCACCGCTACCGCGAGGATTTCGCCCTGATGGGGAGCCTGGGCATACGCGCTTACCGCTTTTCGGTGAACTGGGCGCGAATAATGCCGGACGGCACCGGCCGCGTGAATGAAAAGGCGATCGCGATGTACCGCGACATGATAAAGTGCATGAAGGCAAACGGCGTCACGCCCTACCTCACGCTCTTCCACTGGGAGTACCCGCTCGCGCTCTACTACAGGGGCGGCTGGCTGAACCGCGACTCCGTGGAGTGGTTCGGCGAGTACGCCAGGGTCATCGCCGAGAACTTCGGCGACATCGTCGACAATTTCATCACGATGAACGAGCCGCAGTGCCACATAGGCCTTGGGCTTGCGTCAGGGGAGCACGCGCCGGGCATAAAGATGGCCCCCAAGGAGACTTTCCTCGCCGCGCACCACATCCTGATGGCGCACGGCCAGGCGGTCATAAACCTCCGCAAATACGCGGGGAGGCCGATAAAGGTGGGCTACGCCCCGACCTGCGGGGTGCCCTATCCGCTGACCGACTCGCCGGAGGACGTCGCCGCCGCGAAGGAGGCCTATTTCGGGCTGAGCGACTCGGACATGGATCACTGGGCGTGGAACGTCTCGTGGTTTTCCGACCCGGTGTTCCTCGGGCATTACCCCGAGGAGGGCCTTAAGAAATTTGCAAAGTACCTGCCGGAGTTTGCCGACGTGGACATGGCGCTCATAAATCAGCATCTCGACTTCATGGGCGAGAACATCTACAACGGCTATCCCGTACGCGCGGGGGCCGACGGCAGGCCTGAGCCCCTCGGGAACCCGGCGGGGACGACGCTCACCGCGTCGCACTGGCCGGTGACCCCGTGCGTGCTCTACTACGCGTCGAAGTTTCTGACGGAGCGCTACCCAAATGTGCCGCTCTACATCACGGAGAACGGCATGGCCTGCCACGACATGGTAAGCGCGGACGGGCAGGTGCACGACCCGAACCGCATATCCTTCATTGACGAGTACCTAGGCCAGCTCCAGCGGGCGGCCGACGAGGGCGCGGACGTGCGCGGGTATTTCGTGTGGACCTTCCTCGACGATTTCGAGTGGCCCGAGGGCTACAGCCAGCGCTTCGGCTTCATCTACGTCGACTACGCGACGCAGCGCCGCACGGTCAAGGATTCCGCCTATTGGTATAAGAAGGTCATCGAGACGAACGGCGGCTGCCTTTCGGTGAACAACCCCGCCCGCGACATCATCTTCCTCGACCCCGTCTGCACCCACAATATCTGGGGCGGCAAGAGGCTTAGGGAGGAGTTCGGCTGCAAAATCGACGGCGACGACATCGGCGAGTGCTGGGGCATCTCCGCGCACCCGAACGGCGACGCGACGGTGAAGGACGGCAGATATGCGGGGATGAAGCTCTCCGAGGTATGGCAAGCACATCCTGAGCTATTCGGAAATCCTGCGGGCGGTGAGTTCCCGCTCCTTACGAAGATAATAGACGCGAAGGACGACCTGAGCATCCAGGTGCACCCGGACGACAGCTATGCCGCCGAGCACGAGAACGGCGCGATGGGAAAGACCGAGTGCTGGTATGTGCTGGACTGCCCCGAAAGCGGGACGCTCGTCGTCGGCCACAACGCGGAGAGTAAGGCACAGCTAACCGATATGGTAAATGGCGGAAAATGGGATGAGTTCATCCGCGAGGTCCCGATAAGGAAGGGCGACTTCATCCAGATCGACCCGGGCACTGTCCACGCCATAAAGGGCGGGGTGCTCCTTTTGGAGACGCAGCAGAACAGCGACGTCACCTACCGCGTGTACGACTACGGCCGCCTCTGGAACGGAAAGCCCAGGGAGCTCCACCTCAAGAAGGCGCTCGACGTGATAAAGGTCCCGGCGGACGCGGCGTCCTCTGTCCGGCATACGGACGGCCTGCCGAAAAATGAGCTGAACGTGCTCTACTCCTGCAAGTATTACACGGTGTTTCTGCTCGACCTCGACGGGGAGATATCGTTTGAACAGAAGTATCCTTTCCTGAACGCGTCCGTGGTCGAGGGCTGCGGCATCGCAAACAGCCGCGCGGTGCGCCAGGGCGAGCATTTCATATTCCCGGGCGGGTTCGGCGAGGTGCGCCTGCAGGGCAGGATGAAGCTGGTATTTTCGACCGTGGAATCGGCATAACATATGATTACGAGGAGGCGTTACGATGAAAATTAAGGAACTGAAATTTATACGGACGGGCGCGGCGCTGCTGCTGTCCTCGGCATTGTTTCTGACGGCCTGCGGCGGCACGGCCTCGTCCACAGCCGGCTCCGGCACAGAGTCGGCAGGCGCGGAGGTGACCGAGACGGAGGCGACAAGCGCGGCGGCCGATACGGAGGAGGGGCAGCAGGAGACGGCTTCGACATATGTGGCTGCCACCTGCCCGACTTCATATGTGTCCGACGATGAGTATGCGCTCGCGACGGAGTGGAATTCCTGCGATGACACGGCCCTTGCGGCGGTGATGAAAAAGGCGGCTGCGGGCGAGCCCGTGACGATCGCCCTGATCGGCGGCTCCATCACCCAGGGCACGATCTCGAGCGGCTCCATAGACAGCGAGGTCGAGACGAAGGAGGACTACGCGGACCGCTTCTGCGACTGGTGGAGCGAGACGTTCCCGGACACGGAATTTACCTTCATAAACGCCGGCATCGGCGGGACGGACTCCTACCTCGGCGTGCACCGCGTCGAGGAGGACGTGCTTCAGTATTCGCCCGACCTCGTGCTGGTGGAGTTCTCCGTGAACGATTCCGACTCCACGACCTACGAGAAGACCTACGACAACCTCGTGCGCAAGATTTTGAAGTCCGACAGCTCCCCTGCGGTCATGCTCCTTTTCATGGGGCAGACGAACGGAGCCACGGCCCAGGCCAAGCACCTGCTCGTCGGCTTCAACTACGCCCTGCCGATGGTCAGCTACTACAACGTGATCAAGGACATGATGGACAACGGCGTGTATTCGGCCGAGGAGCTCTCCGGGGACGAGGTGCACCCCTCGTCGCTCGGCCACGCCATCACGGGCGAGATCCTCTGGAAATACTTAAGCAATGTCTACGCCGGCATGGACAGCTACGGCGATCCCGAGCCGTTTACGGCTGACCCGGTGACCAGCGAGAAATACATGGACGCGCAGATCCTCGACAGCAACGACGTCACGCCGGATGATTTAGGCACCTTCGCGGAGTCCGATGCCTGCTACCAGTACCCGAACGGCTGGCAGACCGAGGAGGGGGACGGCGGCATCACCTTCACCGCCACCTTCCAGAACCTGGGCATCCTCTACTACGCGATGACGAACGGGCTGAGCGGCCAGTTTGACATCTATGTGGACGGCGAGGCGGTATACAAGATTGACGCCGACTTCTCCGGCGGCTGGGGCAACGCCATCGAGGCCAAGGAGGTCTACAGCTCCGACGCGGCGGCCGAGCACACGGTGGAGATCCGCAAGGCCGACGGGTCGACCGGCGACGTCTTCACGCTGCTCGGGCTCATGGTATCGTAAACACCAAAAATACCAAATAGGATTCACATTCCTGGGCACAAACCGTGTCCAGGAATTTTTAACTTAAAATTTAGCTAAATTTAGCTAAACTATTAATCGAAAAAATATCGAAAGCCTGATTTTACTGAATTTTCAAAAAATCAATGGTGAAAGTATCCAAAAATTTAATAAAAATTTGTGCATATAGGCAAAATATCCAAATCATGTGAAGTTTTTGTGACATTCATCGGAAAATGTGCTATAATACATCCATTCCAGTATATCTAACTGTGTCAACTGTGTGAAAAACATGTAAAAACATTGTGAAATTCCCTGTGGGGAGATTTTTCCTCACGATCCGCCGCAGGATGTAAATGGCGGATAAAAAAAGCTAAAAAAGGGTAAAAAAGATTAATTAAATTGGAGGGTCGGAAAATGATGTCTCATAGGCATATTGCAAATCGCATACAGCGGCGGGGAATGGCGCGCAAGCTGGGCGCGTGCGCCCTCATAGCGGCGTTGCTCTGCGGGCTCTGCGCGGGCTGCGGAAGCTCAAGTTCTGGTTCGTCTGGTTCGGGCTCACAGGGTTCTACGGAAAGCAAATCCGAGGAATCGGTTTCCCAGCAGTCCACGGAGGCGGCGGCGGAGCAGGTAGCCGAGGAGGAGAAGGAGCCGTTCGTCGCGGAGGTCGTCGCATCGTGCGAGGCCGAGGACGCGGAGCTGCTCGGCGCTGTATACATCGACACCACCACTTCGGGCTTCTCCGGCACCGGCTATGCGACCGGCTTTGCGAGCGATGACGACGGCTGCGCGTTCACGGTGGACATCCCCGAGGACGGCACCTACGACCTCGACTTCATCAGCGCCAGCGCCGGCCAGTACAAGGAGAACTTCGTCTATGTGGACGGCGAGAACGTGGGCTCAGCCGTCGTCGAGTCCGAATCATTCACGGACTCCATCGTGCAGCGCGTGTACCTGGAGGCAGGGACGCACGAAGTCACCATTATGAAATCATGGGGGTGGATAGACTTGGACAGGCTTGACATATTGACGACGGAGCCCATCGACTCCTCCATATACAACGTATCGGCCACGCTCTGCAATGCGAACGCCACGGACAATGCCAAGCGGCTCATGAGCTACCTGGCGGACTGCTACGGGACCTCGATCCTGTCTGGCCAGTACTCAACGGATGGCCAGTACGGCAAGGAGTTCACAGTGGTCTACCGCGAGACCGACAAATACCCGGCAATCCTCGGGCTTGACATGATTGAGTACAGCCCGTCGCGGGTGGCGCACGGCAGCACTTCGAACGCAGTGGATTACGCCATCCAGTTCTGGGAGAACGGCGGCATCGTGACATTCTGCTGGCACTGGAACGCGCCAGAGAAATACCTCACGGGTGACTGGTACAGCGGGTTTTACGCGGACAGCACGGATATCGACCTCGCGGCCATCATGAACGGCGAGGACGAGGAGGGCTACGACCTCCTCATGGATGACATAGACGCGATCGCCCAGGAGCTGTTGATATTGCAGGATGCCGGGGTGCCGATCCTCTGGCGGCCACTGCACGAGGCGAGCGGCGGCTGGTTCTGGTGGGGCGCGGCAGGCGCTGACGCCTACAAGCAGCTCTACATACTGCTCTACGACAAGCTCACCAACGAATACGGTTTGAATAATCTGATATGGCTCTGGAACGGGCAGGACGCCGACTGGTATCCGGGAGATGAATACGTCGACATCATCGGCGAGGACCTCTATCCGGGCGAGCATGTGTACACCTCCCAGGCCGACACCTACTTCAAGGCCGTCGACTACACGAGCCCGGCCAAGATGGTCGTGATGGCGGAGAACGGCTGCGTCTTCGACCCTGACCTTGCGGTGCGCGACGGCGCGATGTGGGGCTTCTTCTGCACCTGGGGCGACGAGTTCGTGGCTAAGAGCTCAGGGATATACGCCTACAGCGAGCAGTACACGGAGAGCTCCATGCTTCAGAAGGCCTACGACAGCGATGTGGTCATCACGCTCGACGAGCTGCCGGACCTGACGACCTATCCGATACGGGATGAATGATGTCTTGGTGGAGACGTATATTTTCTTATGAGGGGACGCTGATCCAGGTCCTCGAGAAGATCGGAAAGGTGATTGTGGACAACATCATGTTTCTGGTCTGCTGCATACCGCTCGTCACCATCGGGGCGTCGCTGACGTCATTTTACTATGCGATGATAAAGAGCGTGCGCCGGGAGCGGGGGAATCTGATCCGTGAGTTTTTCTCCTCGATGAAGCGCATCATAGGCAAGGGATGCATATTCACGCTGGAAATAGCCGCGGTGGCGGTGGTGCTCCTGTTTGGCCTGAGGTATTCGATCGCGAGGGAGTCGCAGCAGCTGACTTTTTTGTATCTGATCCTGCTGGCGCTCTTTGGGATGGTGTCGATATACGTTTTTCCGGTGCTCTCGCGCTTTACGCTAAGTCACAAGGACATCTGGAAGCTGGCGTTCATCATGTGCTTTAAGCACTTCCTGACGACGATCATCATAGCGGCGGGGAGCGTGCTGATCGGATATTTGGTGATCTTCAGGCTGCCGATCGCCTGCATCTTGGTGGCGCCGGGCGCATGGTGCTACGTGATCACGTTTTTGATGGAGAAGGTTTTGCTTAAATATATGCCGCCTCCCTCCGAGGAGGACAGCGGCGAGTGGTACTACGAGAAGACCGGTTGGCAGAAATGGAAAGAAGCGAAGAAAGGAGCAAGGCATGAAAAGAAATAAGCGACTTAAGAAGACGGTGTCAGTCCTGCTTATCGTCGCCATGTTTTTCGGGATGTTGATGCAGGAGGGCGGGACGAGCGTCTATGCCCAGACCGACAAGACGATGGACGATTACGACGACATCGTGAGCACTTATTCCGTCGACGACTCCATTCCGAGCTACAGCGAATATGTGACGGAGTTCCCGCCCACCTACCCGGACGCGGAGGTGACGCTGGGCGCGGACGACTGCGTCCGCTACGACGAGAGCGACGAGTCGGCGGAGCCCGTCATCTATACGGACTACGAGGGCATGGAGGGCGACAGCGTCTACACCAGCGAGGATTCCCTGGTCGAGTTTGAGGTGACCATCACGCAGGAGGGCTTCTACACCCTCTCCTTGGAATATTACCCAGTCGAGGGTAAGAACTCCGACATCGAGCGGAGCATCTTCATCGACGGCGAGCTCCCCTACGCGGAGTTGTCCACGATCGACTTCAACCGCGTGTGGCAGTACGACGTGGATGAGGGCCAGGACGACGGCTCCGGCTCCGCGACATATTACTGGGAGAAGGACAACCAGGGCAACGACAACAAGCCCACGATGATAGAGACGCCGGAGTGGATGACCGAGTACGTCTACGACAGCAACGGCTATGTGACGTCGCCCCTGAGCGTGTATTTCACGTTGGGCACCCACACGATCTCGCTGCTCTCCCTGCGCGAGCCGCTGCTCATCCACCAGATCATACTGAACAACGCCGATGAGACGCCGACCTACGCCGAGGTCAAGGCCGCCAATGATGCGGCGGGCGCGACTGACACGAGCGGAGTCTGCGTGACCATCGAGGGCGAGAACGCCACTAAGACCTCCTCCCAGATGCTCTATCCCATCCAGGATCAGTCCGCGCCTTCGCTTTCGCCGGTGAGCGCGAAGGAGCTTCTGAACAACACCATCGGAGGCAACTCTTGGCGCCTGGTAGGCCAGTGGATTGAGTGGGATTTCGACGTGCCCGATACCGGATACTACAACATATCCCTCCACGATTGCCAGAATTATGTGCGAGGCATCTATGTGTCGCGGCGTATCACGATAGACGGGGAGGTTCCGTTCGCCGAAATGGAAAACTACGGCTTCTCATTTGCCTCCAGCTGGCGCGAGGACGTCATCTCCGACGATGACGGCAACCCGTATTCCTTCTACTTGGAGGCGGGGCACCACACGATCCGCATGCAGGTCGTGCTGGG
Organism: Clostridiales bacterium; assembly: GCA_021199135.1. Taxonomy (GTDB): domain Bacteria; phylum Bacillota; class Clostridia; order Lachnospirales; family Lachnospiraceae; genus Roseburia. The sequence continues at coordinate 13,253 of JAJQIQ010000149.1, forward strand.
CGACTTCTCCGACATCATCAGCCAGGTTCAGGACTGCGTGACGCAGCTGAACAGCATATACCGGCAGGTCATAAAGATTACCGGCGTGTCCCCCGACACGTTCCGCGACTACCAGTTAGAGGCGACGCTGCCTGAGCTCAACGCCGAGCTGGTGGCGGTTCGCGACGAGCTCGGCGACGCGATCACGCGCCTGCAGGAACTCGTGGGTACGAAATCCGACAAGGAGACGGTGCTCATCACCATGCGCGACCAGCTGGATGACCTGATCAAAGACGGCGAGTATTTCGTCCGCGTCATCAGCTCCTACAAGGTGAACGTCCGCGCCTGCGGCAACTGGATCACCGAGGTCATCGAGCAGCCGCTGGCCATCGACCAGATAAACATCTACTCCGCAGATCAGAGCGTGACCTACTCAAAGACCGGTTTCTTCGCGAAGGCCGGATATGAGATCGTGCGGCTGTTCTATTCATTCATAATCGACTACAACCAGATCGGAAACGTCTCGGACAAGAGCGACGAGAACCCGACGCTGACGCTCTGGATTGGCACAGGCCGTGACCAGGCGAACGTCATAAAGGCTATGATCGACGAGACGTTCACGAACACGTACAACATAAACGTCAACGTCCAATTGGTGGACATGAACACGCTCTTGCGAGCCGAACTGGCCGGCGAGGGCCCCGACGTGGCCATACAGGTCGCCAACACAAACGGAATCGCGGGAGCTGTGCTGAACACGGGCAATGACACGCCCGTGAACTACGGCATCCGCAACGCGGTGCTGGATCTGTCACAGTTCGACGACCTGGACGAAGTGCTGACGCGCTTCTCCGACGCGGCGATAGTGCCGTTCCAGTTCAACGGCGCGACATACGCCTTGCCCGAGACGCAGACTTTCCCCGTAATGTTCTACCGCAAGGACATTTTGGCCGAGATAGGCTTGGACGTGCCCGAGACATGGGATGACGTGAAGGTCGCAATGGCGGTGCTGGCGCAGAACCAGATGGAGTTCGGAATGCTGCCCAGCGAGCAGATATTCGCGATGTTGCTGTATCAGAACGGCGGCTCCTACTACACCGAGAATGGCGACGCATCGATGCTCGACTCCGACATCGCCGTGAACGTCTTCAAGGAATACTGTGAGTTCTACACCGACTACAAGCTGGATGAGTCCACGAGCGTGGAGGAGCGCTTCCGTACAGGTGAGTGCCCAATCATCATAGCCGACTATACAGACTACAACAACTTGGTCGTGTCCGCACCGGATATCGCCGGCCTCTGGGATTTCACCACGGTGCCCGGCACGGTGCAGGAGGACGGCACCATAGACCGAAGCACCGGTTCCACGGGACTTGCCAGCATGATAATGGCTGACACGAAGTACCCGGAGGCGTGCTGGGAGTTTCTGAAATGGTGGACCAGCGCCGACGTGCAGATCCAGTACGGGCGTGAGATGGAGAGCCTGATGGGATCCGCGGCCCGCGTGCCCACCGCAAACCTCGAGGCCTTCTCCAGCATGGCTTGGCCGGTCGACGACCTGGAGGCGCTTGAGGAGGCGTTCCAGTGGGTAAAGGGCATCCCGCAGGTACCGGGCGGCTACTACTCATGGCGAAATGTCAACAACGCTTTCTATACCGTCACGACGGACACGGACACGGCCTCCCCGAGGGAGGAGCTGATGGACAAGGTGCTCTACATAAACGCGGAGATCGACTACAAGCGCACGGAGTTTGGCCTGCCTCTGGCGGGAGAATAATAGGGGGACTTAGGTTATGTCAGAAAATACTGCGGCGGTTACCAAGAAGACGAGGCCGGTGAAAGAAAAACCGGTAAAGACGAAGCCGGAGAAAAAGGAGACGATGAACAAGAAGCTGGCGGAGATGTCGCCCATGAGGGCCAGGATGCACAGGATGGGCTACCAGATCAGGCGGAACAAGGCCTGCTATTTCATGATGGCGCCGTACTTTATCCTGTTCTTCATCTTCACGGTGGTGCCGGTGCTGATGTCAATAGTGCTCAGCTTCACGTACTTCAACATGCTGGAGGCGCCCACCTTCATCGGTTGGGGCAACTATATCAAGCTGTTCCTCGAGGACGACATTTTCATGATCGCGCTGAAGAACACGCTGATCTTCGCGGTAGTGACGGGGCCGGTCAGCTACATCCTCTGCCTCCTGTTCGCCTGGATCATAAACGAGTTCCACGGGAAGCTCCGCGCGTTCCTCACGCTAGTATTCTACGCGCCCAGCATCTGCGGAAACGCCTACATGGTATGGCAGCTGATCCTGTCCGGCGACCGCTATGGCTACTTAAACGGAATTCTCATCAGGCTCGGAATCATAGATGAGCCCATCCTCTGGATGCAGACTGAGAAATGGGTCATGCCGGCGCTCATCGTCGTGCAGCTGTGGCTGTCCCTCGGGACTGGCTTCCTGTCGTTCATCGCAGGACTCCAGACCGTGGACAAATCCCTGTATGAGGCGGCGGCGCTGGACGGCGTCAAGAACCGCTGGCAGGAGCTCTGGTACGTGACGCTCCCGGCGATAAGGCCGCAGCTAATGTTCGGCGCGGTCATGCAGATCACGCAGTCGTTCGCGGTGTCGGACATATCCATACAGCTGGCCGGCAACCCTTCAGTGAACTACGCCGGCGCCACGGTCGTCACGCACTTGCTCGACTACGGCACCACGCGTTTCGACATGGGCTATGCGTCGGCCATTGCCTCGGTGCTGTTCGCGCTGATGGTCGGCACTAACTTGCTCATTCAGAGATTGTTAAGGAGGGTCGGTGAATAATGAGAAGTCGTGAGAGAGAAATCGATCCCCGCATGAAAAAAGTGCATTTCTGGAACCGGCCTAAAGAGACTAAGCTGAACCGTTCCATGGCAGGAAACACGCTACTTTTCGTCATCATGATCATCTGCGGCATCTTCATGGCGCTGCCGCTCGTCATGATCATAAACAACGCGCTGAAGCCTCTGGACGAGATTTACCAGTTCCCGCCTAGGGTCTTCGTGCGGCATCCCACGCTGGAGAATTTCTCGGACCTTTTCGTCATCATGAGCGATTCCTGGGTCCCGTTCTCCAGGTATATTTTGAACACGATCATCATCACCGGCGGCGGCATGGTGGGACACGTCATAATCGCGTCCCTGGCGGCCTACCCGCTGGCGAAGCACGAGTTCCCGTTCAAGAGGATCCTCTTCCAGATGGTCGTGCTCTCGATGATGTTCTCATGGACGGTCACGCAGATCCCGCAGTATTTGGTGATCAGCTGGCTGCACATAAACAACACCTACGCCGCGCTGATACTTCCGGCCTGGTGTTTCGGCATGGGCCTTTACCTGATGAAGCAGTTCATGGAGCAGCTGCCTGACTCGCTGATGGAGTCGGCGCGGCTGGACGGCGCGTCCGAGTGGAGCATATTCTGGAGGATAGTCATGCCGAACGTCAAGCCCGCGTGGCTGACGCTGGCCATCTTCCAGTTCCAGCAGATGTGGGCGAACACGGGCTCCCTGTTCCTACGCGACGAGCAGCTCAAGCCTATGCAGTACGCGCTGCAGCAGGTCATCGCAGGAGGCACGGCGCGAGCCGGCGCAGGAGCCGCGGTCACGTTCATCATCGCGGCAGTGCCGATCATATTCTTCCTGTTCTGCCAGAGCAACGTCGTGGAGACCATGACGTCGTCCGGCATGAAGGATTGATAGGAGGAGCGGTATGAGGAGACGAAAGACATATCTCAAACTGGCTGCCCTTTGCATGGCGGCGCTCGTGGCGGCCTTGGTGCCGATGGAGTCGCTGTACGCGGACGAGCTTCCATATGAGACCTACACGTATGACTACTGGGAAAACATCGTCATCACCCCGGCGGCCTATGTGCCGGCGGGCAGCGTGACCGGGACGGACGTAGGGGCGGGCGAATTCAGCGAGCCGCAGGATTTCTGCCTGGACGACGACGGCAACCTCTATGTCGCGGACACCGGGAACAACCGCATCGTCGTGCTCGACCCCACATATTCCGAGGTGCTGCAGGTCATCGACAGCTTCGATATGCGCGGGACGACGAGCACGTTCGACGCGCCGTACGGGGTCTGCGTGTCCGAGAACGGCCAGCTCTACATTGCCGACTCCAACAACAGGCGGGTCGTGGTCCTGGAGCTGAACGGCGACTTCGTGAAGATCATCGACAACCCGCAGTCCGAGATCCTTGAGGACGGCTTCGACTTCGTGCCTCTCAAGGTCACGGTCGACTATGCGGACCGCGTGTATGTCATCGTAAAGAACGCTTTCGAGGGAATCCTCGTGTTTGAGAACACCGGCGATTTCACCGGATATTTCGGAACCATCGACGTGACGCTGACGCTCTGGGAGAAGTTCTGGAGGAGGCTTGCCAGCAAGCAGGAGCGCGCCAAGTCACAGCTGTACATCCCGACCGAGTTCACGGGCATCGACATCGACAGCGACGGCTTCGTTTACGCGTCAAACATCGACTCAGAGGGCGAGCAGGGCGTGCGCCGGTTGAATCCCCGAGGGGAGGACGTCATCCAGAAGGGCGAGAATGGCAACGTCGGCGGCGACATCGTGACCGGCACCTACGGCACGTACAGCGGCCCGTCCGAATTCACCGACGTGGTGTACCGGGGCAAGGGAATGTACTCTGCGCTCGACCGCAAGCGCGGGCGCATCTTCACATACGACAAGGAGGGCAACCTGCTCTATATCTTCGGCGGGCTTGGCAGCCAGGAGGGGACCTTCAACACGCCTATCGCCATAGAGTCGACGGACAGCCAGATCCTGGTGCTCGACGCCTACTACGGCTCCATCCTGCTGTTTGACGCCACGGAGTACGGGCAGCTGATAAACGATGCGGTCGGCCTCCGCTACGACGGCGACGAGACAGAGGCCATCGCCAAGTGGGAGCGCGTGCTCGAGCTGAATGAGAACAACGAGCTGGCGAACACCGGTATCGGCAAGGCATACCTGACCGCCGGCGACAACAAGACGGCGATGAAATACCTCAAGCTCGGAATGAACCGGAAATATTATTCCATCGCATGGAAGCGCTACCGCAACGAGATCCTCTCGAACAACATCGGCTGGATCCTGACAGTGATAATAATTGTCATCATCTTGCTCATCGTATACTTTAGGATTATCCGCCGCCACTTTGGCAAGCACAAGGGCGAGAAAAAGAAGAAGCAGGAGGGGCTGTTGACATGAAAAAATATTTTTCTGGAGACAAATGGAAATATGCCTTCTACACCGTCAGCCACCCCATGGATGCCTACTATGAGATCCGGCATCGGGACCGTGGCAGCGTGCCGATAGCGATTATTTTCGTCATCTTGTTTTCGTTCACGTTCTCGATAAACAGGATCGGCGCCAGCTTCGTGGTGAACGACACCGACCCGTCCACCGTGAACGCGGCGACGGAGCTTGTCGCCGTGCTGATGCTGTACGCGCTCTTCTGCATAGGCAACTGGTCAATCACCTGCCTGATGCAGGGCGAGGGGCGGCTCAAGGATATCACGATCGCCATCGGCTATGGGTTCATCCCGATGATCGTCTGCATAAACATCGGCACCATCGTAAGCCAGGCGGTCGCGAAGGATGAGGCGGCGTTCTACTACCTGATCTGCGGAATCGGGATCGCGTACGGCCTCGTCATGATGTTCATGGGCATCATGACCGTGCACAACTACACGCTCGGCAAGGCCATACTGACGGTTATCCTGACCTTCGTGGCCATGCTGATAATAATTTTCTTGGTACTGTTGTTCATCGATCTGATCAACCAGGTATTCAGCTTCTTCCGCAGCATATACCAAGAGCTGATCTACCGCACCTAGGAGGAGGGGACATGAGCAGAAGCAGAAAAATCATCATTGCCGTCGTAGCGATCATAGTGCTCATCGCCGCCATCGTGTTCCTCAGGTGGGTGGTGCATTATCGCATGTACAATGTGTACAAGAACGACCTGTCTTCCTATGAGTACGAGGAGGGCACGACCTACCAGGCGCTGAGCGAGACCATCTCCGACGTGAAGGAGATGGATCTTGTGGCGGAGAACGACACGCTCAAGCTCTATGCCGACACCGAGACCGGATATGTCGCGGTGGTCGACAAGAGGAACGGCCAGATCACGTACTCCAACCCGCTCGACGCGGACGACGACCCGGTTGCGAACACGGCGAACGTGAATTACCTGAAGTCGCAGCTCGTGGTGGATTACTTCAACACGTCGAGGACGCAGGGCACCTTCGACTCATACAGTTATTGCACCAGCCTGGGCCAGCTCGAGGTGGAATCCATCGAGGACGGCATACGCTTCATATACACCATCGGCGACCTCTCGAGCGCGACGGGTATCGTGCCGCAGTACATCAGCGTGGACACGCTGAACGACGTGATATCAAAGCTCCCTGACGACGAGGCGAGCTTCGTGTCCAAGAAATATATTGACAGCAAGGTGGCCGACAACTACATGGAGCTTCTGGAGTCGGCGGTCAGCGGCGCTTCGCAGCTCCGTAAGCTGAACACCTACTTCGAGGAGGTGGGATTCACCGAGGACGACTACATTCGCGAGATGGAGGGATCCGGCGTGGAGGGCGCGGTGCCGATTTCCTTCGTGATTCCGCTTGAGTACCGCCTGGACGACGACGCGGTCGACGTCTCCATACCGATGTGCGCCGTGGAGGAGAACGGCGGCGGCACGATTTACCGCATCCAGATGCTGCGCTACTTCGGCGCGGCTGGGACGGACGAGGACGGATACATGCTGGTGCCGAATGGCTCCGGCTCACTGATAAACTTCAACAACGGCAAGAGCTCCGTGGAGAATTATTCCGAGTATGTCTACGGGATGGACCTGCTGACGGCCGACTACACCGTCGTTGAGAACACAGAGGACACGAAGATGGCGCTGTACGGGATTTTCCGCGACGACAGCAGCATCTTCGCGACGATAGAGGACGGCGCGTCGCTGTCGTACCTCACGGCGGGCGTGTCCGGAAAAGTGAATTCATACAACTACGTCTACCCGACGTTCGTGCTGAGGGGCAACGACAAGCTGTCGATGTTCGGCACGACCGGAAACGAGGCTGACCTGCCGATCGTGGAGACGAAATTCTACGATGTGGACCTGACGGTGAAGTACACGATGCTCGCCGGGGACGAGACGGACTACTCGGCAGCCGCCAACTATTACCGGGAGCGCTTGGTGAGCGAGGGGGCGCTGACGGATGACGAGAGCGGCGATGGCGACATCAAGTTCTATTATGACGTCCTGGGAGGCGTCAGCAAGAGCAGGTATTTCCTGGGGATCAAATACACCGGCACCTATTCCATGACCACGTTCGCGCAGGCCGAGGAGATTTCGGACGACCTGGCGGCGAGCGGCATCACGAACCAGGTGATGAACTTCCAGGGCTGGATGAACCGCGGCTACTACCACGACGTGGTGAACCAGATCCACGTCATGGGCAAGCTGGGCGGCAAGTCGGGCCTGAAGAGCCTGAACAGCACCGTGTCTGAGAACGGCGGCATCCTGTACGCCGACGTGGCGTTCCAGAAGGTGACGGAGATCAGCCGGCGGTACTCTTCGAACAGCGAGACATCCCGCTACTACGGCGGCGGCTATATCGCGGACTTCGGCCTCGTCAATCCGGCGACGATGCGCCGGACTTCAGGCCTTGGCTACAACGCGAACCTTTACTACCTGATTTCGCCCAAGTTTTTGGTGCGCTACGTGAATAAGTTCACGAACAAGATTGGCAATTACGACGTGGACGGCATCTCCCTGCGCGACCTAGGCGACGAGCTGCACTCCGACAAGAAGAGGACGGCGGTCATAAACCGCGAGGAGGCGCTGGACGTGGTGCTCGCGTCACTGCAGCAGGTTGACGACGTCGGCAAGAACGTCCTGCTGAACAACAGCAACGACTACGCCTTCGCCTACGCCGACGACATCATAAACGTGCCGCTAACCGGAAATAACTACTACATCATCGACGAGGACGTGCCGTTCTACGAGATGCTGATTCACGGCTACATAGACTACTCCGGGGACGTGATAAACTTAAGCGACTCATCGGACATCACGGACATAGTCCTAGAGCTGGTGGAGGCCGGCGCCTCACCGCACTTCATGTTCTCCTGGGAGTCATCCAGCGAGCTGAAGAACACGGCATTGAACCGTTTCTACTCCATCCAGTATGACAACTGGAAGGACACGGCGGTGGACATATATGAGCAGGTGAACGGCGCACTCCAGTACGTGAGCGGCTCCGCGATCGTAAAGCACGAGATCATAAGCGACGCCCTGAGGGCCGTCACATATGACAACGGCGTCACGATCTATGTCAACACCGGCACACAGGACGAGACGGCGGATGGCATTACTGTACCGGCCAGAAGTTATGCAGTAAGGGGAGGGCAGTCATGAGACCAATCATAAATCGGGAGAAAGAGCGCGAGGAAGAACAGGTGAAAGAGCGCGTGAAAGTGCGCGCGGTGGCGCGCGAGCGGGAGCCCAGAATTAAAAAGAGAAGGCTTTCCCTGAGCCAAAGGCGGGGGATATCGGGGCTCCTGTTCATACTGCCCTGGCTGATCGGGTTCATCTGGTTCTACGCCAGGAGCCTGTTCATGACCGTCCAGTTTTCCCTGTCGGACCTGACGGTGAACACCGGCGGCGGTTACAGCTTGGCATTCGTGGGGCTCCAGAACTTCATATACGCGTTCCGGGTGCACCCGACGTACAAGCAGGTGCTCGTCACCTCCCTCGGCAACATGCTCATAGACGTTCCGCTGATCACGTTCTTCAGCCTGTTCATGGCCATATTGCTGAACCAGAAGTTCAAGGGGAGGACGCTTGTCAGGGCGATTTTCTTCCTGCCGGTCATCCTGAGCTCCGGCGCGATATCGGACGCAATGGATTTGGCCAGGACCATGATGAGCGGCGGCATTTCGTCCGCCAGCGCCGAGATGGCGGCGGCCACCACGACCGGCGTGAGCGTGCAATACTACATACAGATGTTCAGCGCGCTCGGCATACCGCAAAGCCTGATAGAATATGTCTCGGGAGCCGTGAACCGGATAAGCGACATCGTGAACGCCTCGGGAATACAGATAATCATATTCATAGCGGCCTTGCAATCCATACCGAGCTCGATGTACGAGGTGGCGAAGATCGAGGGCGCTACCAGCTACGAGACATTCTGGAAGGTGACCTTCCCGATGGTGCTGCCTCACGTCATCACGAACATAGTCTACACGGTGGTGGACAGCTTCACGAATTCCGACGTGGTGGATTTGGCGTACACCACGGCGTTCGAGGACATGAATTACGGGCTGAGCTCCGTGTTCAGCTTGGTGTCCACGGTGATAACATGCCTGATACTCGTGATTGTCTGTCGATTTATACAGAAGCGAACGTTCTACTATAATTAAGGGAAAGGGGAAAAGAGATGGAAAAGGCGAAAACCGAAGGAAAACCGGTCATCAAGGAAAAGCTCGCCACCGCGAGCAAAAAATACCATGAGTTCATGGATGATGCCCAGTTCGTCAACGACCGCCAGCGCTGGATCAACAACGGCAGGAAGTTCATCATGTTTTTGTTCAAGCTGGTCATCATCGTGGGCGTGTGCTACGTCATCCTAGGTCCGGTGATTGGAATTATCAGCAGCTCTTTTTTCTCCGATGCGGATAATTACAACCCGATGGTGTACCTGATTCCGCAGGCGCCAACGCTTGACCGCTACAAAGTGGCGATGCAGTACTTAAATTACTGGAAGACGATGTTTTCATCGCTCCTGTATTCCGGTACGCTGATGGTCATCCAGGTGTTTATCTGCTCGATGGTTGGATACGGGTTCGCGAGGTTTGACTTCCCGCTGAAGAAGATTCTCTTCGCCCTCGTGGTCGTCATGATCGTCATCCCGACGCACACCATCATGCTTCCGCTGTACATGACGTTCGCGCAGTTCGACGTGTTCGGCCTCATCAAGCTGTTCACGGGGAGCGCGATAAACCTCCTGTCCACGCCGGTGCCCATGTACATCATGACGTTTTTTGGCTGCGGGCTGAGGTCAGGGCTCTACATCTACATATTCAACCAGTTTTTCCGAGGCCTCCCGAAGGAGATCGAGGAGGCGGCGCTGGTGGACGGAGCCAGCACTTGGTACACCTATTTGCGCATCATGCTGATAAACGCGCTTCCGTCCGTCGTCACTGTCGCCATATTCTCACTGGTATGGCAGTACAACGACACGTTTTATGCGAAACTGTTCCTGATCAGCGACAGCATCGTGATCAGTAAAAAGATATCTACGATAGAGGCGTCCATTTCCAACGTGGAGAAAATCCTGGATCCAAACATCCTGGAGCTGTACGTGGATGCCGGAATCGTGCTGATCATGATACCGATAGTAATCATCTACATCGCATTGCAGAAACAGTTTATTGAAGGCGTTGAACGGAGCGGTATCGTCGGGTAGCATGCGGCCGTTTCGCACGACAAAAACAAATTCAAAAAAAGGAGGAGAAAAAGTGAAAGCAAAGAAAATCATGGCGATTTTGCTCGGCGCTACGATGGTTGTGGGCTTGGCGGCCTGCGGCAGCAGCACGGATGAGAGCGGAAACGCCAACACTGAGGAGGCTTCCACCCCTGCTACGGAGGTGGAACAGGAGGAAGAAGAGCCTGCCGCAGTGGAGGACATCGGCGATGTCAGCATCGACTTCGAGGACGGCTCATACAGCTTCGTCGGCACTGACAAGACCGTGACTTCCGCCGCTTCAGATCTGACCATTTCCGTGGCGGATTTCAACGGCTCCAAGGCCCTCAAGGTTGAGGGCACCGGCAGTGGCGACTATGTGGGAATCCAGATGGATGCTCTTTTGGGCGACAGCATCTCGAGCGTGGCGAGCGTGGAGATGAGCATCGGCTCAGAGAACCCGGACGGCACCTTCTACTCCACTGCGGGATGCATTTATGGGTTCATTGGCGAGAACAATGACAAGAATTATGCGGAATGGTCCGTATATCTGGAGGAGGCCAATCCAAAGAGGGTCAGCTACACCGTGCCGGACGGCTACACCTGCACGGAGGGCAACTACCTGGTAGTTTCCCTGGAGACGGACACTGGGTATGACAAGGGGGATTCCCCGGCAATACTCTACATCGACGACATAGCGTTCAAGGATGCCTCCGGCAATGTCCTTAGCGCTGACACATCCGCTGAGTATGCGGCGGCAGACACTGGAGAAGATCGCACGAACCTCGGCGGCATCGCAAATGCGGTTGAGTTCGAGGGCTTCAGCACCAGCGGCGACGGCTGGGCGCAGGACGGCTTCGACATGCCGCAGGAGATCATCGATGCGCTCGTTCCGGGCTCCGTAGTTGAGATCAGCTACAGCAGCGACACCGGCAATATCTGGCTGGTAATGCCGGATGCAGATGCGGGCTGGATGCGCGTAGGCGTGGGCGATCTGGACAGCAGCGGCTCAGACAGCTCATACTACAACAGCTCAAGGACCACGGCTCAGGTCACCTACGAGCAGATCGCGGCGGTATGCGGCGACGACGTATCGACCTGGGGCGGCAGGATGCAGTGCGAGTCCGACGGCGCTTGGGAGGTATACTCCATCAAGGTCGGCACGCTGGTTCCGAACTACACCCTGACGGATGCCGTGAACTTCGAGGGCTTTGCCACCAGCGGAGACGGCTGGGC